>NZ_JBNCAB010000044.1:0-59850 GCF_049805555.1 Burkholderia sp. DN3021
CCGCGAGGCCGCGCGGGCCCGCCGCGACGCCGCACGCGGCACGCCGGCGTCCGCCCCGCTGCACGCCACCTACAACAACGCAGGTAATCAGGGAGGAGAACAATCATGACGACCCCGAACATGATGCCCGTGCGGCGCGACATCCGTTTCGCGCTGCCGCCCGAACGCGCGCGCGACTGGCACGTGCAGGGCGTGCCGGTCACGCACTTCATGAACGCACTGTCGCTGCTGTTCCCGGCCGGCGAACGCTTCTTCATGGATTCGGTGCGCAACTACCGCGACCGGATCGAGGATCCCGAGCTGAAGAAGCAGGTGCTCGGCTTCATCGGCCAGGAAGCGATGCACACGCGCGAGCACATCGAATACAACGACCTGCTGCAGGCGTCGGGCCTGCCCGCGCACAAGCTCGACAAGCGCCTGTGGACGATCCTCGGCTGGTTCAAGAAGGTGCTGCCGCATTCGATGCAGCTCGCGATCACGATCGCGCTCGAGCACTACACGGCGATCCTCGCGAACCAGCTGCTGTCGGGCCACGAGCACCGCATCGACGGCTCGGTCGAAGGCTACCAGCAGATGTGGATGTGGCATGCGATGGAGGAAACAGAGCACAAGGCGGTGTCGTACGACGTATGGACCACCGTGATGAAGCCGGGCCTCGGCAGCTACCTGCTGCGCACGGGCACGATGCTGACGACGACGGTGTTCTTCTGGGCGATCGTGTTCGACTTCCACGTGCGCCTGATGCGCGCGCACCGTCGCGAACACGGCAAGTTCGGCGGTATGTGGCGCCTCGTGAAGTACCTGTACGGCCCGAAGCACGGCGTGTTCCCGAGCATCGCGCGCGAATGGCTCGACTACTTCCGCCCGGGCTTCCACCCGTGGGACCACGACAACCACCAGTACCTGCAGGGGCTCGACACGCTGCTCGAGAACATCGACGCGACCAACGCGCGCTACGCGGCGCAAGCCGCCCCGCGCCGCGTGCCGCTGCACCCGGTTGCGCAGGCATGACGCGATGGCGCGCGCTCACGAGATGCTGACCGTCCAGTCCGGCGACGTGAAACTCGCCGTCTACGTAAGCGGATCGCGTCGCGCGCCGCCGCTGATCCTCGTGCACGGCTACCCCGATTCGGCGGCCGTGTGGGCGCCGATCCGCGCACGGCTCGCGAAGCGCTACCGCGTGATCGCGTACGACGTGCGCGGCGCCGGCGCGTCCGATGCGCCGCGCCGCCGTGCCGACTACACGCTCGCGCGGCTCGCCGACGACCTGAAGGCGGTGGCCGACGCGACCTGCGGCGGCCGGCCGTTCCACCTCGTCGGCCACGACTGGGGCTCGATCCAGTGCTGGGAGGCCGTGACCGACCCCTCGTTCCGTGGCCGGATCGCGTCGTACACGTCGATCTCGGGCCCGTGCCTCGATCACGTATTCCGCGCGAAGCTGCGGCTCAAGCAGAGCCTGAAGTCGTGGTACATCGCGTTCTTCCACCTGCCGTTCGTGCCGTCGCTGGTGTGGCGACTCGGCGGCGCGGCGCTGTGGCCGCGCTGGCTGCAGCTCACCGAACGCGTGCGCGCCGAGCGCGACCCCGTGCAACTGAAGAATGCGCTGAACGGCCTGCAGCTTTACCGCGCGAACTTCCTCGCACGGGCACGCAAGCCGCGCGAACGGTATGCGCAGGCGCCCGTGCAGATCCTGGTGCCCGTGCGCGACCGCTACGTGACGCCCGAAATGTCGGTCGACCTCGACCGCTGGCTCGGCAACCACGTGCGCGAGGAAATCGACGGCACGCACTGGATCGTGCTGCGCCACCCGGACATGATCGCGTCGCGGATCGACCGCTTCGCGTCCGCGCAGGAGCGGCCGGCGGTCACGACCGCCGCGGTTCAGCGCACCGCCGGCGTCGGCAGGCGCCTGAACAGCGTCTCGTAGTCGACGACGAGCCCGTCGTCGTCGATGTCCATCTCGGCCGTGAAATTCCTGAAGATGCCTTCGTAGCGGTAGCGCCGGCCCGGCTCGATGCACGCGTAGGCCTGCTTGACCGGCGTGACCTTCAGGTCCGGCGTCGAGATATACGCGACGTCGATCGGCCGCCGCTCGCCGCGCGCGAGCCCGAGGCGGCCGATCGGCAGCGAATTCGTGAACGGCGTCGCCGCGATGTCGATGTCGACGCAGCCGTCGAGCTCCGGCAGCGCGCGGCCCGCGCCGTCGTGCCAGTGGCCTGCGCCGTCGCCGCGCAGTTCGAGCGTGCCGCCGCCCATCACCTTGAGCACCGCATACGTCACGCGCCAGTGCGAATCGCACTCGACGCGATACGCGAGCCCGTATGCGCGGCCGTACCGCTGGCCGACCACCGCGCTTTCGACGACGATCCCGCCGCCGCTCCGGTCGAACGTCAGATGTTCGGCCCCGTCGCCCTCGAGCGACGCCCAACGCACTTCGCGCATCCTTCCGCCTCCGGGTTTACTCAATGCGAAGGATCGTCGCATACATTCCGACCATCCGGAATTTCACTGTCGACAAATCCAACGAGCGTCATTCGTTGTCGAAGTTCATGTCCCTGCCTTCAAACGAGGACCGGATAGCTTCCACGACTCGCGACGCCCTGCGCTCATTCTCCAGCTGCGGATACTGCTGCTTCAGCTTGCCGGAGATTTGCCAGCCGTTTTCCTTGACAGAGCGAATGATACGGTCAGCATCCGGGCCCGGCATCTCCACGACCTCCTTGAGCCGCTCCTGGGCAAGCTGAAAGATCAGCAGCGTCCTGGCTTCATCGGCCATCTCCGTGCGAATCGTGTGCTCGACAACTCGCGCGGTATACAGAACGTGAGCCGTCAGATCCGGATAACGCCAAGCGAAGCGCGCATCTTCGTAGTCGTCGAATACGAAGTTGCTCAGCGTCCCGTCCTCATAGGTCACCAGTTCTCCGAACCGATAGGACGTTGCATAGCGGCGCATGAAGCAGCGAGAAAACACCTCGAGCGTGCGATCGTAACCGGCACGGAACTCCGTCGAACTCGTGATGGTTGCCGAGATCGGCAATATCACGCCATCCGGCACCGCCTTGTCCCGCACCAGAGAATCGTTGATTAGAAAGCGATGAATCCGGCCGTTGCCGTCTCGCATAGGGTGGATATAAACGAAGCCGAATGCCAACGCAGCGGCACGTGCCAGCGGCTCTGCGCCTCGAGTCGCGGCCTCGAATTCACCGAGGCCCTCCAGCATCGCCGCCACGTCCTCGAACGCAGGAGCAATGTAATGCACGATATTCTCGCGCATCGTCGCCTGCCCTACAAAGACCGGCGAACGCCGCAACCCCAAACCGAACGCATCGTGGCCCAGAATGCCGGCTTGCAGAGTATGCAGGCTACGGTCGCTTAGTGGAGCGTCGATACGGCCGCAGTATTGCGCGATGACGTGTGCAAACCGCTGGATGCGGTCGGTCTGATCAGCCTCTTTCTCGATGAGAAAGCTCGCCCGCGACTCCTTGAACGTCAACCAGCTGGCTGTCCGCATCAGGATGTCGGCCCCGAAAACGCGATCCAACTCTCTCAATGCGGTGCCCAAGTCGAACTGCAGCGCTGCCTGCACCGCCGCAGTTCGCCGAACCAGCGGGCAGAACGCGGGCGTTCCCGGCAAGTTGTCGTGCACGCGCCAACGGCGAACGCGAAGCGACTCTGTGCGAGTAAGGTATTCAGTCGGAGAAACGGCGTTGACATAGCCGCCGTTGGTCACGTCAGGCACATTCAGGCGCCTGCCTGTCAGCCACTCGTACAGGAAACCCGCGCGTCGGGCGTATTGGCCAAAGGGGGCATTTCGGCACCACATTTCGATCGGCTCCGGTCCCACGGCTGCAAACAGGCGTGCAAAAAACTCGAAGTGAAGCTCTTCGTACTTGAGTCCGAATTCAAAATGGCCGGCGAAGTCGTCGGTGGGTCGATAGCTGGGCGGATACCGGTTTTCTACCTGCTCATCAGTTTCCCGGCTCGCACGTCCGGTGCCGATGACCGAATCGACACGCAGAGGTTGTGCGAGCGTAATACCGTAGCGAGCAGCCAGAGCCTTGAAGCCGACTTGCATGGAAAAATCTCCTACCGAGGCCGCGAAAATACTACCAATTTCCGGATCCTACCCGAAAACGCTAACGCGTTCGCAGGGGCACGGAAAATCTAACGACGACCAAAATTTGCTACCAAAATAGAGAAACTCCAAAAAAACGCTAATGCGCCTGACAAACGCATCTTGGACAACGCTTTCCGCCCCAATTCGGGGCGCCGCCCACAAATCCTGACTATCCAGGATTCCCTATTCCGGTGCATGGAATTGTGTCCTATGCTCGCGGCTCGTCCTGTCCCGCCGCCACCATGCCTACCGCCCGCTCCGCCTCGCCGTCGATCGACCTGCGCATCCTGCTGCGCGGCATCGGGCAGATCGTGCTGCAGGCGAATGCGTTCACCGGCGCGCTGCTGCTCGCAGCGCTGGCGTTGACCGACGTGCGGCTCGCGTGCGCGGCGCTGGTCGGCTCGGCCGCCGCGAGCATGACCGCCGTGCTGACGGGCGCCGAGCGGCGCGACGTCGAACTGGGGCTGCACGGCTTCAACGGCGCGCTCGCCGCGCTGATCGCCGTGCTGCTCGCGCCCCGTCCGCTCGCCGCGCTCGCGCTGGTGCCGCTGGTCGCCATCGGCGCGGCACTCGTGCAACGCGCGATGCGCGCGCCGCTCGCCCGCTGGCGCCAGTGTCCGTATTCGAGCCCGTGCCTCGCCGTTACCGCGCTGTGGCTGTCGTTTGTTGGGCCGCCGCCTGCGCGCGGCCCCACGGCTGGCGCGATACTGACGCTTTCTTCCATCGCCGACGCGCTGCTCTCGGGCATCGCGCAGACCACCTTCGCGCAAGGCGCGTGGGCCGGCGCGCTGATCGTCGCCGGCATCGCCGCCGCGTCGCGCCGCGCGGCCGCGTTCGCGCTCGGCGGCGCCATCGTGTCGGCCGTGCTGCTGCTCGCGCTCGGCGCGAACGGCACGTCGTTCGCCGACGGCCTGCTCGGCTTCAACGGCGCGCTCGCCGCGCTCGCGTTGGCGCCGCGCGGCCCGCGCGCGGCATTCGCGGCCGCCGCGCTCGCCGCACTGATCCAGTGGCTCGCGACATGCGCGGGCATCCCCGCGTTCACGGCCCCGTTCGTGCTCGCGTCGTGGGTCACGGTGGCTGTCGCGCGCCGCTTCACCCTCGGAGAACCCGATGTCGTCATTCGCACACCGTCCTGATGCCGTGAAACCCGGCGGCCCGATCTCGGATGCCGAACGCCGGCTGCGCGTCGATCTCGCCGCCGCGTATCGGCTCGTCGCGCTGAACGGCTGGGACGACCTGATCTACACGCACCTTTCCGCGACCGTGCCCGGCGAGCCCGGCCATTTCCTGATCAACCCGTTCGGCCTCGCGTTCGACGAGGTCCGCGCATCGAACCTCGTGAAGATCGACCTGGCCGGCAACCGGATCGGCGACAGCGAGCACGCGGTCAACGTGACCGGCTTCGCGCTGCACGCGGCCGTGCATGCGGCGCGCGCCGACGCCGTGTGCGTGATGCATCTGCACAATACGGCCGGCATTGCCGTGTCGATCCAGCGCGACGGGCTGTTGCCCGCATCGCAGCACGCGCTGCGCTTTCATCGCGACCTCGCGTACCACGACTACGAGGCGCTCGCGTTCTCGCCGGCCGAAGGCGCGCGGCTGACCGCGAGCCTCGGCGCGAAATCCGCGATGCTGCTGCGCAATCACGGCACGCTGACGGTCGGCCGCACCGTTGCCGAAGCCTATGTGCTGATGGATACGCTGATCAAGGCGTGCGACATCCAGGTGCGCGCGCAGGCGGGCGGCGGGCCGCTCGTGCTGCCCGACCCGGCCGTCGCCGACCGCACCGCCGAACAACTGCGCGGCGGCGGCGCGATCGAAGGCGAACTGGAATGGCCGGCGCTGCTGCGCCGGCTCGACCGGATCGATCCGTCGTATCGCGACTGACGCCGCAACCATCGCCGCAACCGCGGCCGAATCGTTCAAACCCAACCGGAGCACCTGTCATGCCGACTTTCAATATCCAGCTGTTCGAAGGCCGCACCGTCGACCAGAAGCGCGAATTCGTCGAAGCGATCACGCGCGTCACGTGCGAGACGCTCGGCTGCGCGCCGGGCTCGGTCGACATCATCCTGACCGACGTGAAGAAGGAGAACTGGGCGACGGCGGGGAAGCTGTGGAGCGACGAGGGCTGACAGGCGTAACGCAGTCCCTACGGAACCCGCCGGGCAAAACGAGCTCGAACCAGGCCGGAGCCTGAACGGCCGCGCCGCGACATCGCAGCGCTCGAAGGAGACCGCATGATCGAGAACACACGCATCGCCTCGGCGTTGAACGAGATGATCCTGTCCATGGGCGCGGAACTGGATCGATCGCTTCAGCAAGTCAAGGAAACCTGCTCCGAACACGAGTTCGCGACCTATCGCGAATTCGTCTCCTCCTTGCTCACCACGATGCTGGTCGACTTCATGAATCCACTCTATGCACGGCACCCCGATCTGAAGCCCGAGCGGCTCGACTAGCGCGCGTTCGCGCGGTCTCCCGGCTCGGCCGTTGTGCGCCCGCACATCGCTTTGTCACGCAATCGGCGCATAATGCCGGACAGACGCAGCAGCCAATGGCCACCCGGGAGACCGCCATGGAAGCGAAGAACGAGGAAGTCGTCGCACACCTGCTCTCCGACGTCGTCGAATTCGCGCGCGAGCGCCTGCCCGAAGCCACGTTCCGGATCGTCGAACCTTTCCTGCGTCATTACTACGATTTCGTCGACGCCGACGATCTCCAGGACCGCAGCATCGCCGACCTGTACGGCGCCGCGATGGCGCACTGGCAGACCGCCCAGAAATACGTGCCCGGCAGCGAACGGCTGCGCGTATACAACCCGATCCTCGAACAGCACGGCTGGCATTCCGACCACACGGTGATC
Source organism: Burkholderia sp. DN3021 (assembly GCF_049805555.1). Lineage (NCBI taxonomy): Bacteria > Pseudomonadati > Pseudomonadota > Betaproteobacteria > Burkholderiales > Burkholderiaceae > Burkholderia > Burkholderia sp. DN3021. Next base: position 6,984 of record NZ_JBNCAB010000044.1, read on the forward strand.
GAGATCGTCAACGACGACATGCCGTTCCTCGTCGACTCGGTGACGATGGCCGTCAACCGCCTCGGGCTCGCGCTGCATTCGGCACTGCATCCCGTGTTCCGCATCTGGCGCGGCGCCAACGGCGGCATCGAGCGCGTCGACGCGGGCGGCGCGACGTCCGGCGACGGCCAGTCGCAACTCGCGTCGTTCATCCATTTCGAAGTCGATCGCTGCGGCGACGCCGCGCTGCTCGACACGCTGCGCGAGGACATCGCGCGCGTGCTCGGCGACGTGCGCGCATCGGTCGAGGACTGGCCGAAGATCGTCGACATCGTGCGCGCGACGATCAAGGACATGAAAGCGCGCGAATCGACCACGGAAGACATCGAGGCGCGCGCGTTCCTCGAATGGATGGCCGCCGATCACTTCACGTTCCTCGGCCACCGCGACTACGCGCTGGTGTCGGATGGCACCGGCTTCGGCCTGCGCGGCATCGAGGGCACGGGCCTCGGCATCCTGCGCGAATCGCTGCGCACGTCTGGCGCGTCGGACGTGACGCCGCTGCCGAAGGCCGCCGCCGACATCATCACCGGCTCCTGGCCGATCTTCCTGACCAAGGCGAATTCGCGCGCGACCGTGCACCGGCCCGGCTATCTCGACTACGTGGGCGTGAAGCTCGTCGGCGCCGACGGCAAGATCACCGGCGAGCGCCGCTTCATCGGGCTCTACACGTCGACCGCATACATGGTGTCGAGCGCCGAGATCCCGATCGTGCGCCGCAAGTGCGCGAACATCGTGCAGCGCGCGGGCTTCCTGCCGAAGGGGCATCTCGGCAAGACGCTCGTGACGGTGCTCGAAACCTATCCGCGCGACGAGCTGTTCCAGGCCGACGAAGACCAGCTCTACGACATCGCGCTCGGCATCCTGCGGCTGCAGGAACACCAGCGCACGCGCCTATTCGTGCGCCGCGACCGGTTCGACCGCTTCGTGTCGTGCCTCGTGTTCGTGCCGCGCGACAAGTACAACACCGACCTGCGCCGGCGCATCGCGAAGCTGCTCGTCGACGCGTACAACGGCGTGAACGTCGAATTCACGCCGCTGCTGTCGGAATCGGCGATCGCGCGCATTCATTTCGTCGTGCATGCGGAGCCGGGCACGATGCCCGACGTCGACACGCGCGAGCTCGAGACGCGGCTCGTTCAGGTGGCGCGCCGCTGGCAGGACGATCTCGCCGACGCACTGCTCGACGCGTTCGGCGAAGAGCAAGGCAACCGCCTGCTGCAACGCTATGCAGACTCGTTCCCGGCCGGCTATCGCGACGACTATCCGGCGCGCACGGCCGTGCGCGACATCGAGCTGATCGAACGCGTGAAGGATTCGGGCCAGCTCGCGATGAACCTGTACCGGCCGATCGAGGCCGGGGCGCGCGCGTTTCGCTTCAAGGTCTATCGCACGGGCGACCCGATCGCGCTGTCGCGCAGCCTGCCGATGCTCGAGCATCTCGGCGTGCGCGTCGACGAGGAGCGGCCGTACCGGATCCAGACGCAGGACGCCGCGCACGCATGGGTGCACGACTTCGGGCTCGAACTCGCCGACGATACCGAGTTCGACATCGAGCGCGTGAAAGGCCTGTTCGAGGATGCGTTCGACCGGATCTGGAGCGGCCGGATCGAGAACGACGACTTCAACCGCCTCGTGCTGCGCGCGCACCTGAGCGCGCGCGAAGTGACGATCCTGCGCGCGTATGCGAAATACCTGCGACAGGTCGGCTCGACGTTCAGCGACGCGTATATCGAACGCGCGCTGACCGGCAATCCGGCGATCGCGCGCCAGTTCGTCGAGCTGTTCCTGCTGCGCTTCGACCCGCGCACCGGCGACACGCGCGACGTGCAGGCCGAACGGTTGCTGAAGGCGATCGAAGCCGCGCTCGACCAGGTGCCCAACCTCGACGAGGACCGCATCCTGCGCCAGTTCCTCGGCGTGATCAACGCGACCGAGCGCACCAACTACTTCCTGCTCGACGCGAACGGCGAATCGAAACCCTACCTGTCGTTCAAGTTCAATCCGGCGAAAGTGCCGGGCCTGCCCGAACCGAAGCCGATGTTCGAAATCTGGGTGTATTCGCCGCGCGTCGAAGGCGTGCACCTGCGCGGCGGCCGCGTCGCGCGCGGCGGGCTGCGCTGGTCGGATCGCCGCGAGGATTTCCGCACCGAGGTGCTCGGGCTGATGAAGGCGCAGATGGTGAAGAACGTCGTGATCGTCCCGGTCGGCTCGAAAGGCGGCTTCGTCGTGAAGAACCCGCCGCCGCCGAGCGATCGCGAAGCGTGGATGCGCGAAGGCATCGCGTGCTACCAGACGTTCCTGCGCGGCCTGCTCGACCTGACCGACAACCTGGTCGGCAACGCGATCGTGCCGCCGCCCGACGTCGTGCGCCACGACCCGGACGATCCGTATCTGGTCGTCGCCGCCGACAAGGGCACGGCCACCTTCTCCGACTACGCGAACGCGATCTCGCACGAATACGGCTTCTGGCTCGACGACGCGTTCGCGTCCGGCGGCTCGGTCGGCTACGACCACAAGAAGATGGCGATCACCGCGCGCGGCGCGTGGGAATCGGTGAAGCGGCACTTCCGCGAGATGGGCATCGATACGCAGACGACCGACTTCACGGTAGTCGGCGTCGGCGACATGTCGGGCGACGTGTTCGGCAACGGAATGCTGCTGTCGCCGCATATCCGGCTCGTCGCCGCATTCGATCACCGGCACGTGTTCCTCGACCCGAACCCCGATCCGGCGGTCAGCTTCGCGGAGCGCCAGCGGATGTTCGCGCTCGAACGGTCGAGCTGGGCCGACTACGACCCGGCCGCGATTTCGGCGGGCGGCGGCGTCTATCCGCGCACCGCGAAGACGATCCCGCTGTCGCCGGGCGTGCAGGCCGCGCTCGGCATCGACGCGCACGCGCTGCCGCCGACCGAGCTGATCCGCGCGATCCTGCAGGCGCCGGTCGACCTGCTGTACAACGGCGGCATCGGCACCTACGTGAAGGCCGCGCGCGAAACCCACCTGCAGGTCGGCGACCGCGCGAACGACGCGGTGCGCGTGAACGGCGCGGACCTGCGCTGCAAGGTGGTCGGCGAAGGCGGCAACCTCGGCTGCACGCAGTTCGGCCGCATCGAGTTCGCGCAGCGCGGCGGCCGCATCAACACCGATGCGATCGACAACTCGGCCGGCGTCGATTGTTCGGATCACGAAGTCAACATCAAGATCCTGCTCGGGCTCGTCGTCTCCGACGGCGAGATGACCGGGAAGCAGCGCAACGCGCTGCTCGCGGAGATGACCGACGAAGTCGGGCTGCTCGTGCTGCGCGACAACTACTACCAGACGCAAGCGCTGTCGATCGCGGGCCGATATGCCGTCGAGCAGCTCGACGCCGAGGCGCGCCTGATGCGCTGGCTCGAACGCGCGGGCCGCCTGAACCGCGTGATCGAATTCCTGCCGACCGACGACGAAGTCGCCGAACGGCAAGCCGCAAAGCTCGGCCTCACGTCGCCGGAGCGCGCGGTGCTGCTCGCGTACAGCAAGATGTGGCTCTACGACGCGCTGCTCGAATCCGACGTGCCCGAGGATCCGCTGGTCGCCGCGATGCTCGTCGACTACTTCCCCAAGCCGCTGCAGCAGCGCTTCAGCGAGCCGATGCGCCGCCATCCGCTGCGCCGCGAGATTCTCGCGACACACCTGACCAATGCGCTCGTCAATCGCGTCGGCTGCGCGTTCGTGCATCGGCTGATGGAGGAAACCGACGCGAATCCGGGCGACATCGTGCGCGCGTGCATCATGGCGCGCGACGTGTTCGACCTCGATGCGGTATGGCGCGACATCGACGCGCTCGACAACCGCGTCGCCGACGACGTGCAGGCGCGCATGTTCGTCGACGTCGCACGGCTGCTGGAGCGCGCGGCGCTGTGGTTCCTGCGTCATTTGCAGTCCGGCGCGGTGGCCGACGGCGGCGTTAGCGAGCTGATCGCGCGCTGCCGCGACGCGGCGCAGCGGCTCGCGCCGCAGCTGCCGTCGCTGCTGCCGGCCGACGCGCTCGATGCGCTGTCCGAGCGGCAGCGCGTGCTCGTTGAAGCCGGCGTCGACAGCGCGCTCGCGGTGCGCGTCGCGAGCGGCGACATCTCGGCCGCGCTGCTCGACATCGCCGAAGTGGCCGCGACCTGCAACCGCAGCCTCGAACTCGTCGCGGGCGTCTATTTCTCGCTCGGCACGCTGCTCAATTACGGATGGATCGGCGAACGCGCGGCGACGCTGCCGACGCCGACGCACTGGGACATGCTCGCACGCGCGGCCGCGCTAGCGGAAGTCGCGCGGCTGAAGCGCACGCTCGCAACGAGCGCGCTCGCGGAATCGTCGGATTCGACCACGCCGGAGACGATCGTCGGCGCGTGGCGCGAGCGCCGCGACGCCGCGCTCGCGCGCTACGAGCATCTGCTCGCGGACCTGCGCGCGTCGGGCGGCGCCAGCCTCGCGGTACTGCTCGTGATCGTGCGCGAGATGGCCGTGCTCGAACGCGCGTGACCGTTCTGGCTGGATCAGACCGTCGCGACCAGCAGCTCTTCCGCGTTGTTCGGCGGCCGCAGGCCGTCCGTGCGATCGGCGAAATAGCGCCGCGTCAGTTCGGCGGCCGATACGTGCGCGGCAGTCGCGAAGCCGGCCCCCAGCGCGAGCGCCTGGATCTGCGCCGGCATGAAGAAGCTGATGAACGGCGTGCCGCTCGCGCGCGCGCCCTTCGCGGCCATTTCCAGCCCCGGGCGCACGTCCGGGTCCGCGTTCTCCAGCGGCAGCAGGAAAGTCATCGCGAGCGTCGAGCCCGGCGCGAGCGACGCGACTTCGCGCAGCGCGGCCGCATTCGCTTCGCGCGTCAGGTACATGCTGACGCCGGTGGACACCACGACCGCCGGCTTGCCGGCATCGAAGCCCGCGCCGACGAGCGCATCGCGCCACGACTGCTTCGCCTCGAAATCGACCGGCACGAAACGCAGCCAGTCGGGCACGCCGAAGCCGAGCTCGACCAGACGGCGCTGCTTCCATGCCTGCGGTGCCGGCGGGTCGACTTCGAAGACGGTCACGCGCGACGCCATGTCGGGCCGGCGCTGCACGAAACTGTCGAGGCCCGCGCCGAGGATCACGTACTGGTTCACGCCGCGCGCGGCCTGCTCGACCACGAGATCCTCGATGAAGCGCGCCCGCGCGACGATCGACGCGCGAAACGGCCGCGTGAACTGCGGATCCATGTCGCCGCGCTGCTGCCAGCCCGGCGCCGGTGCGAGCAGTCGAAGCCCGACTTCGTCGGCGAGCACGTGCGGCGGCGCGTCGAGTTCGACGTGCAGCGCGCGCCACAGCGCGACGCGCGCGGCGGTGCTGTCGGGGGCGTCTTCGCGGGTATCGGTCATCGCGGCCTCACGCGCCCTGCTTGCCCGGCGCCTGCAGCCGCCACACGCGGCCGTCCGGGTCGCGCACGGTCATGTCGCGCGTGCCCCAGTGCGTGTCCTCGAACGGCGTGACGACATCGACGATCGGCTGCGGCCGCACCGCCTGCTCGTCCGGCACCTTGAGCACGACCTGCATGTCGGGCACCTCGCCCGGCGGCACTTCGGCGATGAACAGAAAAGGGCCGTCGCCGCTGCGTAGCTGGCCCGAGTTGTGATCGGTTTCGAATTCCAGCGTGAAGCCCAGCGCCTGGAAGAATTTCGCGGACTTGCCCCAGTTGTGCGTCGTCAGGTACACGGCTTCGATTCGCTCGGATGACATGTCACGCCTCCTTGGTGGACGGCCCCGCGCCCGGCGGCGGCGCGGCCAGGTATGCGCGCAACGCGTCGGCCACCAGCGCGGACAGCGATTGCTCCGTTTCGATGGCGCGATGCTTGACCTGCCGGATCAGGCCAAGCGGCAGGTACACGTTGAATTGCTTCACTTCTTCGTCGGTCATGGCTGCTAGTATGCTAGCAAAATAGCAATTGTCAAATGCGGGCGGTGGAGAGCGGGATGTCTTGATCGGGCGCGGCCCGCCGCGCGGGCCGCCGGCGCGAACCCCATGGGTTCGCGTCGTTACTTCGCGGCGCGCGCCGCCAGCCGCGCAAACAGCGCGTCGAGATCGAACCCTGCCGTATCGATGCCGATCGTGTCGCGCAGGCATGCGCCCCACGCGGCCGCGTCGTCGAACGTGACGGTGCGCCCGGCCCCCACCGCGTCGCGCAGCGTCAGCGCGGTGTTGAGCAGCGCCGCGCGGCCGTCCGGCAGCACGCGGCATGCGATCAGGTCGTTCACGAAGATCGATTCCGGATACGTCGACGTGAACCAGTTCGCGGCGTCGTAATCGATCCACTCGGCCGGCTTCAGCGAGAAACGGTAAGTGGTCTGCCAGCCATCGGGGATTTCGAACTGCATGTCGAATTCGCCGTCGACCGGCGCGTCGATCACGCGAAACGCGCCATGCGGCGTCAGTTGCCGCTCGCCCGGCACGAAGCGCAGCGGCGCGGTCAGCGTCGCGCTGCCGAAGCCGATGTCCGCGAGCCAGACCGCATCATCGAGATCGATGCGCAGCAGCATGTGCGTCTGCGCGGTGACGATCTCGGGCGGCCGCATCCAGCGCACGCGCGCGATCAGCGGCGTCACGCGAAAACCGATCGTCGTGAGCGCGGTATGGAACAGCTTGTTGAGTTCGAAGCAGTAGCCGCCGCGGCGGCGCCCGATCACCTTGTCGACGATCGCGGGCAGGTCGAGCGCGACGCGCGCGCCGGTCAGCGGATCGAGGTTTTCGAACGGAATCGCCTGCGGGTGCAGCAGATGCAGCCGGCGCAGCACGTCGAGCGTCGGCTCGGCCGGGCCGTCGTAGCCGATGCGGGAGAAATAGCGCGAGAGGTCGAACGAGTCAGTCATGAACCTGCACCGGTAAAAAGGACACGCCACGATAGCATCGCGCGAAATCCCCATGTTGGGCGGGGCGATTGTCCGCCGTCGCGCGCGATGCCGGCACCGCACCGCGCGCAGCCCCGCGCAACGTTACGGCAGCAGCTTCAGCGCCGACGACGCGACCGACGGCACCGAAATGCCCTGGCTCGTCGCGAACTGCACGGCCTGGTTGAGCATCGCCGCGAGCGACTGCAACTGGCCCGGCGCGCTTTGCGCGATATACGACGCGGCCTGCATGTTCTGCGGATTCAGGCCTGACTGCAGCAGCGACGCGGCGCTCGTCGAACCGAGATTGCCGAGCCCCGACTGCAGTTGCGAATACTGCGTAAGCCCCTGGCCGAGCGATGCGAGGCCGTTGCTGAACGCCTGCTTGTCGATCGGGCCGTGCGACGCGCCGCCGCTCGCGAAAGCCTGGCCGAGCGCCTGCGACACCGACTGCTGCGCGCCGCCCATCTGCGACAGTGCGGCCGGCGTCAGCGCATCGCCGCCGGCCAGCTGGCTCGCGGCCTGCTGCGCCTGCCCGGCCGCGCCGGTCAACCCCATCGCCGACGCGAGCGACGACTGGCCGGACAACACCTGCTGGTTCGCACCGACATACGCCTGCAGCAGTTGCGCGATGCCGCCCTGCGCGGGCGCTGCCTGTTGCTGGCCGCCGCCGAGCAGCGATGCGCCGAGCGACTGCAGATCGAGCTGCGCGTGCGCGGCGCCGCTCGCCAGGATGCCGAACGCGATGCCTGCCGAGGCCAGATACCTGCCCGTCGCGCGAATGTGCTTCATGTGTTTCCCTCGTGCCGGAATGATTGAGGCCGATATTGTCGAAGCGCGCCGCGCGCCGCCGCAACGACTGAAACACATCGAAACGAAATCACGCCACGCGGCCGCTTGCAATTCCGCGACCGACGGACACGGTCGAGCGGATTCGTCCGCGGTTGATGCGCGATATCACGCCTGTGCCGGCATTCGTTCTCCGGTTGCATGAATGACGGCGGGTTTCGGGTTCCGCGAGCGGTACCGCAAAACGTATCGCGGCCCAGAAACGCGTTCTCGCGGGCGTGCTGAGTGCCGGGTGCCGACAAACATCGCGTTCGGGGATCGAAGCAAAACGGGCGGCTCGCCGCCACCCGTTTCGTCACCCTGCTACCCGTCACCCTGCTACCCGTCACCCTGCTACCCGTTACCGGCTGCCGGCCGGCCGCGACCTTACGCAGCCATCCACGCCGGCAGCCGCCGGCCGACCCAGTCGGCCGCCTGCTCGTAGCCGCGCGCGAGCTGCAGCACGGCGAGATCGGCGCGCGGACGCCCGATCAGCTGCATCCCCATCGGCAGCCCCGCGTCATTGAAGCCGACCGGCACGTTGATCACCGGACAGCCGGCCAGCGTCCACGGCACGACCGTTTCCATCCAGCGGTGATAAGTGTCCATCGCGCGGCCCGCGATTTCCTTCGGCCAGCGCTGGTCGACGTCGAACGGAAACACCTGCGCGGTCGGCGCCGCGATGAAGTCGTAGCGGTCGAAGAAGCTCAGCACGGCCTGGTGCCACGCGGTGCGCTCGACGCTCGCATCGAACACGGCCGCGCCCTGCATCGCGAGCAGCCCTTCGACCTCGTAGATCGCCTCGGGCTTCAGCAGCGCGCGGCGCGCCGGGTCGCGATAGTGCGCGAGCAGCCCGCCGCCGGACAGCAGGTGCCGATGCACGAGCCACAGGCGCCAGATCCGGTCGGGCGCGAATGCCGGCAGCGCGGCATCGACGTCGCAGCCGATCTCGCGCAGCGTTGCCAACCCCTGTTCGCACTGCGCGAGCACGCCGGCCTCGGTCGCGAGATAGCCGTTCCAATCGCCGACCCACGCGATGCGCTTGCCGCGCAGGTCCGCGTCGAGCGGCTGCGCGAACACGGCCGGATCCTCCGCGAGCGACAGCGGATCGTTGCGGTCGTAGCCGGCCTGGATCGCGAGCAGCTGCGCGACGTCGCCGACCGTGCGGCCCATCGGCCCTTCGATGCCGAGCTGCTGCATGAACACGTCGACGGCCGGCCAGCGCGGTACGCGCCCCTGCGACGGGCGGAAGCCGTAGATGTTGCAGAACGCGGCCGGATTGCGCAGCGAGCCGCCGAAATCGCTGCCGTCCGCCACCGGCAGCATCCGCGACGCGAGCGCCGCCGCCGTGCCGCCGCTGCTGCCGCCCGCGCTCTTCGTCAGGTCGTACGGATTGCGCGTCGCACCATAAACCTCGTTGAACGTATGCGAACCGAGCCCGAACTCCGGCGTATTGGTCTTGCCGATGAAAATCGCGCCGGCCGCGCGCATCCGCGCGACGCCGACGGAATCGGCCTGCGGCACGTTCTCGCGGAAGATCGGCGAGCCGTAGGTGGTCCGCAGCCCCTTCGTCATCGCCAGATCCTTCGGCGCCTGCGGCATCCCGTGCATCCAGCCTTGGTACTCGCCGCGTGCCAGCGCGGCATCCTTTTCCGCGGCTTCGGCGAGCAGCGCAGCGCGCTCGCGCAGCGCAACGATCGCGTTGACTGCGCCGTTCACGCGCTCGACGTGGTCGAGATACGCGCGCATCGTCTCGACGCACGAAACCGCCTTGCGGCGGATCGCCGACGCGAGCTCGCCGGCCGACAGGCGCACGATCGGGTCGACGGGGATGGAGGCGGGAGCGAGAAGCTGCGGGGCGCCGTGCGGCATGCGGGTCTCCTGGAATCGGAATGGATGGCCGGCCGCGCGGCGGCGGCGGTCGCCCCCGAACCGGCCGGGAGGGGCCGCGCCGCGGCCGATGCTCTACTCTACGCGACCCCGATTCGGCGACCTCCGATATTTTCCGTCGCGATTCATTGCGGATCCGACTGAATCGGGGCAACGCATACCGGGCCGCCCACGCCGGCCCGATCGATGAAATCGTTTATGCGCATAAACTAAAATTTCTTATATTTCTAATAGGCGCGACACGAGACGGCGCGCGTTAACGACATTTTTACGCGGTCGCCCGATTTCTTTAGATGGTCCGTTCCGGCGGCGCGCTACGCTGGAAGCATCTCGTTCCGTGGACATCGTTCATGCTCAAGCTGCTGGTTCCGGTCGGTCACTCGCCACGCTCGCTTCAGGCGGTTCGCCACGCGACATTCCTGTATCGCGAGCGGTGCGCGTCGGAAATCGTGCTGATCAACGTTCAGGCGCCGCTCGAATCGACGCGGCTCGAGGCCTATCATCCGCTGTCGCGGCTGCGCTCGATCGAGGAAAAGTTCGCGTCCGACGATCTGGCCATGGCGGAGCGGATTCTGCAGGATGCCGGCGTCAAATACAGCGTCGTGAAGAAGGTCGGGCCGGTGGCCGATACGATCGCGGCCGTGGCGGCCGAGACCGGATGCGACGAGATCGTGGTCGTCGCGCCGCGGCACGACCCGCTTCATGCACTGATGTCGGTGTTTCGCCGCAGCGTGATGGGCCGGCTGGTGCGGATTTCGAATGTGCCGGTGACGGCCGTGCAATGACGGAAACGATGCGCGTCGACAGTCTCACGACGGGCCGCAGGCTTGCACCGGCGACGGACGAATGAGCGGCGCAGTACGTGTGCGCGTTGCGCGCCGCACGTGTACTGCCCCTCACGCGGCGCTTATTTGATGACCTTGCGCCAGAACACGAAATAGGCGGCCGCCGAAGACGCAACCAGCAGGATTGCCCACATCGGAGCAAGACTGATCAGCACGGAAGAGACGTTAAGCATTTGGATTCCTCACTATTTCGACAGCGATGTTCGGCACGCACCTGCTTGCCGGAACCGATGCATTCATCCGTCATCGCGTTCCGTCAAATCATGCATTCATGCTATCGCTTTGAGCGGCAGCGCGACCGTCCCCTCCCGCCAGTACCCTGACATTCGTCAAACTCGCGCGAATCACACACCTGTCGCACCGAAATCCGTCGCACGATTGCCGCGCTGCGTGTCAACCCTCGTCTGCTGCCACCCGCCTGAAAGCTCCGTTCCTTTTGCACGCGAAACACGAAAAACGCGACGGGATCACGCCGCCCCGCCACCGATTCAGCAGACGTTTACCGGGGGAAGCCCCAAGTGCTTCGCCGAACGTGTCCGCGTTACGCTTGAGCGACGAGGAGACGCACCATGAGACGAGCCGTACATATCGCTGTTTTCGCGCTGCTGGCGTATCTCATTGCCGATCGCGCGATCCTGCATGCGCAGGGCCGCGACGCCAGCCCGCTTGCATGCGAACAGGGCGCCGCGCAGGTGAAGGCCGACGCGCTCGGCCGCGGCTTCGGCGAGGCGGCCGCCGGCAGCCAGAGCGAGGCATTCATGTCGGGTTGCCTCGTGACCGGGCGAGGCAACCGGGACGTCGCGATGGCGAACCGTTGACGCGAATCCGGTGACGTTCCGATCGCATTCGAGTCAATTCCCGCTGTTTACCGTCATTTTCTCGATCGATGTCGCGACGGATGTCACGCTCCGGACGCCGTTCATGCTGAAGGTCTGCTCGTGGCCCGTGCCGTCGCGGGGAAGACGCCGCTTCATCTACAACAACAGTCAATCAAAAGATGAGTCATCCCAACACCGATTTGATCCAGCGTTTTTACACGGCCTTTCAGCAGCGCGACATCGACGCGATGCTCGCCTGCTATGCCGATGACATCGTCTTCATCGATCCCGCGTTCGGCGAGCTGCGCGGCGAACTCGCGCGCGACATGTGGCGCATGCTGGCGGCGCGTGCGCAGGAATTTTCGTTGACGTTCGGCGAGGTCGACGCGGACGAACAAACCGGGCGCGCGCAGTGGGTCGCGCACTACCGGTTCACCGCGACCGGCCGCATGGTGGTCAACCGGATCGACGCGCGTTTCCGGTTCCGCGACGGGCTCATCGCCGAGCATCGCGACAGTTTCGACCTGTGGCGCTGGGCGCGTCAGGCGCTTGGGCTGAAGGGCGCCCTGCTCGGCTGGACGCCGTTCGTGCAACGCGCGATCCGCGCGCAGGCGCGGAAGAATCTCGACGCGTATCGGGCAAAGCGGAGATAGGACGCGCGCCGCTACTATTTCATCGTGGCGTTGGCGTGTGTACCGCTTCTTGCGTGCTTGTGCAGATATGTGCGGCACCTGAAACCAGAATCGAGCGCAAGGGCTTCTCTAGCTGGGGCGTGTAGTCGTCCGGCGCGGCTTCGCACGGCCCGCTTCTGTTCCACATAACGAAAGCGAACCCCGAAGAGACCGACCTGGCGTCAACGGACGCCCCCAAACCGCAGCCGGGCAGCCAGCCGCAAATCGCCCCCCCTCCTGCCGGCTATCGCAAGAACCACACGAAATACCTTGTCCGCAAAGGCGCTCGGGCCGCACTCCGGAGCACGCACGGAAACGCCGACTCCCCCGCGCCGCCACGCTCCCCCGCATCTTGCCCGACAACTCTTATATAAGACATAAGACATTTGACGTTACAGTTCATTGAGATTAGAATCCCGCTCAAAGCAGTGCCTGGAACAGCCCCGGAGTGCCGGAAAGGCCTTCCCCTCAAACGCCATATCAGCAGGTCTCCCCATGCTTGAAAACTTTCGCGCTCACGTGGCCGCCCGCGCCGCGCTCGGTATTCCTCCCCTGCCGCTGACGGCTCAGCAAACCGCCGAACTGGTGGAACTGCTGACGAACCCGCCCGCCGGCGAAGAGCAGACGCTGCTCGAACTGATCACCTACCGCGTGCCGGCCGGCGTCGACGAAGCCGCCCGCGTGAAGGCCGGCTTCCTGGCCGCCGTGGCCAAGGGCGAGACCGCCTGCCCGCTGATCTCGCGCGCGCGCGCCACCGAACTGCTCGGCACGATGCTGGGCGGCTACAACATCCAGCCGCTGATCGAACTGCTGTCCGACGACGCAGTCGCGGCCGTGGCCGCCGATGCGCTGAAGAAAACCCTGCTGATGTTCGACCAGTTCCATGACGTGAAGGAACTCGCCGACAAGGGCAACGCCCACGCGAAGGCCGTGCTGCAAAGCTGGGCCGACGCCGAATGGTTCACGAGCCGTCCGGAAGTGCCGCAAAGCCTGACCGTCACCGTCTTCAAGGTGACGGGCGAAACCAACACCGACGACCTGTCGCCGGCACCGGACGCGACCACCCGCCCGGACATCCCGATGCACGCGCTGGCGATGCTGAAGAACGCGCGCCCGGGCATCACGCCGGAAGAAGACGGCAAGCGCGGCCCGGTCAAGTTCATCGAGTCGCTGAAGGAAAAGGGGCATCTGGTCGCGTACGTGGGCGACGTGGTCGGCACCGGCTCCTCGCGCAAGTCGGCCACCAACTCGGTGCTGTGGTTCACCGGCGAAGACATCCCGTTCGTTCCGAACAAGCGCTTCGGCGGCGTGTGCCTCGGCGGCAAGATCGCTCCGATCTTCTACAACACGATGGAAGACGCAGGCGCGCTGCCGATCGAACTCGACGTGTCGCAGATGGAAATGGGCGACGTGGTCGAACTGCGTCCGTATGAAGGCAAGGCGCTGAAGAATGGCGAAGTGATCGCCGAATTCCAGGTCAAGTCCGACGTGCTGTTCGACGAAGTGCGCGCCGGCGGCCGCATTCCGCTGATCATCGGCCGCGGCCTGACCGCGAAGGCACGCGAAGCGCTGGGCCTCGCGCCGTCGACGCTGTTCCGCCTGCCGCACCAGCCGGCCGACAGCGGCAAGGGCTTCTCGCTCGCGCAGAAGATGGTCGGCCGCGCATGCGGTTTGCCGGAAGGCCAGGGCGTCCGTCCGGGCACGTACTGCGAACCGACGATGACCTCGGTCGGCTCGCAGGACACCACGGGCCCGATGACCCGCGACGAGCTGAAGGATCTCGCGTGCCTCGGCTTCTCGGCCGACCTCGTGATGCAGTCGTTCTGCCACACCGCCGCTTATCCGAAGCCGGTCGACGTGAAGACGCACCAGACGCTGCCGAACTTCATCAGCACGCGCGGCGGCATCGCGCTGCGTCCGGGCGACGGCGTGATCCACTCGTGGCTGAACCGCATGCTGCTGCCCGACACCGTCGGCACCGGCGGCGATTCGCACACGCGCTTCCCGATCGGCATCAGCTTCCCGGCAGGCTCGGGCCTGGTGGCCTTCGCGGCCGCCACCGGCACGATGCCGCTGGACATGCCGGAATCGATGCTGGTCCGCTTCAAGGGCAAGATGCAGCCGGGCGTCACGCTGCGTGACCTCGTCAACGCGATTCCGCTGTATGCGATCAAGCAAGGCATGCTGACGGTCGCCAAGCAAGGCAAGAAGAACATCTTCTCGGGCCGCATTCTCGAGATCGAAGGCCTGCCCGACCTGAAGGTCGAGCAAGCGTTCGAACTGTCGGATGCGTCCGCCGAGCGTTCGGCCGCCGGTTGCACGGTCCACCTGAACAAGGAACCGATCATCGAATACCTGAACAGCAACGTCACGCTGCTGAAGTGGATGATCGCGCAGGGCTACCAGGATCCGCGCAGCCTGCAGCGCCGTATCGCGGCAATGGAGCAGTGGCTGGCCGACCCGCAACTGCTGTCGCCGGATGCCGACGCCGACTACGCGGCCGTCATCGAGATCGATCTCGCCGACATCCATGAGCCGATCGTCGCATGCCCGAACGACCCGGACGACGTGAAGACGCTGTCCGACGTCGCTGGCGCGAAGATCGACGAAGTGTTCATCGGCTCGTGCATGACCAACATCGGCCACTTCCGTGCGGCGTCGAAGCTGCTCGAAGGCAAGCGCGACATCCCGGTCAAGCTGTGGGTCGCCCCGCCGACCAAGATGGACCAGAAGCAGCTGACGGAAGAAGGTCACTACGGCGTGTTCGGCACGGCCGGTGCGCGTACCGAAATGCCGGGCTGCTCGCTGTGCATGGGCAACCAGGCACAGGTGCGCGAAGGCGCGACGGTCATGTCGACGTCGACCCGCAACTTCCCGAACCGCCTGGGCAAGAACACGAACGTGTACCTCGGCTCGGCGGAACTGGCGGCAATCTGCTCGCGCCTGGGCAAGATCCCGACCAAGGACGAGTACATGGCCGACATGGGCGTGCTCAGCGCCAACGGCGACAAGATCTACAAGTACATGAACTTCGACCAGATCGAAGACTTCAAGGAAGTGGCCGACACCGTGCAGATGTAAGCACGCTGTCGGGCTGCGGCGGGCCGTTCCCGTCACAGCGACACGCAATGGCGCCGCAGGCAGCATGCTCGCGGCGCCATTTTTTTATTCGGCGCCGGACCGAAGTACCGGCCCGGTCAGTCGCAAGCGCGTAAAACCGCTCGGTCAGGTCGGACGGCAAGCCTTCGCCTATCCTTGCGCTTCGTCGAGATCGACATGCTCGCGGCCGTCTTCAGGTTGCGCGCAACGCGCTCCGCTGCCAACGGATCGCCCCAGACAAAAAGGCCCGGACATCGCCCGGGCCTGTGCGCATCGTCCGCTACCGCCGGCCGCGCTTACGCTTCGAGCGCCTCCAGCACCTTCCCCTTCGTCTCGATCCCGACGAAATGCACGGTCACCGCCGCGATCAGCGGCACGATGCCGATCAGGTAGAACGCCGGCGCGAGGTTCCCGCCGATGATCGCGTGCGGCACGACCATCGGCGCGACGAACGACGCGATCTTCAGCCACGCGCTGCCGAGCCCGCAGCCCGACGCGCGGATGCTCGTCGGATACTGTTCCGGCGTGTAGACGTACGCGGTAATGAACCCCGACGCCATCAACCCGAGCGACAGCGAGCAGAAGACCGCAACGACATACACCGACGATGCGTGATAGATGCCCGCGAGCGCCAGCGACAGCGCGCACAGCACGAACGACCACACGATCACCGGCTTGCGGCCGAGCTTGTCGACGAGCAGCGCCGACGCCAGCGACCCGAGCACGCCCATTACCGAACCGATCACCGCGAGGTTCAGCGCGAGCTGCAGCGGCGCATGATAGAAGTTCTTGTAGATCGTCGGCAGCCACGTCGACAGTCCGTACTGGATGAACCCGCAGGTCGCCCACAACGTCGCCACCGCGAGCGTGCGCTTGCGATACGCGGCGCTGAACAGGTCGCTCATCCTGCGCTTCGGATGCTGGCGCACCATCTCGTCGAACGCGGCCGCCTGCGTGACCGGCGGCAGTTCGCCGCGAACCGACGCTTCGAACACGCCGACCGCGCGCCCGGCTTCCGCGAGCCGCCCGCGCGACGCGAGCCAGCGCGGCGATTCCGGCACGAGGCGCGTGAGCACGAGCGACAGGATCAGCGGCAGCCCGCCGACGAAGTACATGATTTCCCAGCCGAAGCGCGGCACGAGCCACGCGCCGAGCGCCATCGACACCAGCAGGCCGATCGGGAACACGATCTCGTACAGCAGCACGAAACGGCCGCGGCCATGCGCGCGCGTGATCTCGTTGATGTACGTCGCGGCAACCGGCAGCTCGCCGCCGAGCCCGAGCCCCTGCAGGATCCGCAGCAGCACGAACACCTCGAAAGTCGGCGCGAAACCGCATGCGATGCTCGTGATGCCGATCACGGCCGAGCTCCATGCGATCGCCTTCACACGGCCGTGCTTCTCGGCCAGCGCGGGAAACAGGAAGGCGCCGATCAGCTGGCCGATCGCACCGGATGCGATCAGCATGCCGATCTGCGTCGGCGACAGCCCCCATTTGTGAATCAGCAGCGGCAGCGTCGCCGCGATCGTGATCACGTCGAAGCCGTCGAAGAACGTCGCGGTGCCGATCAGCACGCGTGCGCGGATTTGCATCGCGTTGCCGGGAAGCCGCTCGAGCCGCGCGATGATCGCGCCGGGCGTGGAGGCGGCAGCTTCCATCGTGGCGCGTCCGGCCACGACGTTGTCGAAAGTGCTCATGCGGGGTGTCTCCTGGTTTGCCGGTCAGGCAAGCGCTTTGGTCGTGTCCGCCAGGGCTTCCGTATCCACTGCCCGGCCCTGGTTCATCCACTTGCGCGCGAGCTTCAGCTCGCGTGCGTTGTTCACGGCGATGACACCTCTCACATGCCCGTCGCCAAGGAAAAACAGCGTCGCGCGGCGCGCGGCGAGATCGCCGCGCACGACGAGCTGCGCATCGGCCGGCAGATCGCCGAGGATCTGCAGGTTCACGTCGTACTGATCGGACCAGAACCACGGAATCTCCGCGTACGGCGCGCGCACGCCGAGCACGGCTTTCGCGGCCGCGATCGCCTGGTTCTGCGCATTGGCCCACGATTCGAGCCGCACGCGCCGTTTCAGCCAGCCGTTGTGATGGTTCGCGACATCGCCGCACGCGAAGATCGCCGGGTCGCTCGTCGCACCGAATTCGTCGACGACGATGCCGTCGTCGACGGCCAGCCCCGCATCGCTCGCGAGCGATGCGTTCAGCGCGAGGCCGATGCCGGCCACCGCGAAATCGGCGTCGATCGTCGTGCCGTCGGCGAGCGTCGCGCGCACCTTCGATGCGTCGCAAGGTTGCGCGTCGAGCGACGCGAGCGCCGCGCCGAGACGCACGTCGACGCCGTTCGTGCGATGCAGGTCGAGCAGGAAATCCGACACGATCTGCGGCACCGAGCGGCCGCACAGGCGCGGCGCGCCTTCGACCACGACCGCCTCGACGCCGAGCTTGCGCGCGGTCGCCGCGACTTCGAGGCCGATCCAGCCGCCGCCGATCACGAGCACGCGTTGGCTCGCGCGCAGCTTCTCGCCAAGCGCTGCCGCTTCGTCGAGCGTGCGCAGGTAATGCAGGTTCGGCGTCCTCACGATTGCGTCGGGCAAGCGGCGCGACGTGCCGCCGGTCGCGATCACGAGGCGGTCGTATTCGATCTCGCGACCGCTGGCGGTCGTCACCACGCGGCGCGCGCGGTCGATCGACGCCGCGCGTTCCGGCTGCCACGCTTCGATATCGAGCGCGCCGAATTCATCCGGGCGCACGACGCGTACGGTTTCGATATCGGCGTCGCCGGCCAGCACGGCCTTCGACAGCGGCGGACGCTCGTACGGCAGGTGCGGCTCGTCGGCGATCATCACGAGGCGGCCCGTGTAACCTTCCGCGCGCAACGTCTTCAGCACCCAGCCGGCGGCCTGGCCGCCGCCGATCACGACGACCGTGCCGGGCGCGGGCTGCGCCTGTGTGTTCGCTTCGGTCACGATTTGCGCTCCGTCATGAACTTGCCTTCCGGCGCCTTCGCGTTTTTCTGCCGGCGCGTGTTGCCGTCGAGGCCACCGTCGACGGCCCACTCGGCGAACACGGTCGGGCCCGGCTCGAATTCGCGCGGCTGCCATTCGGGCGTCAGCACGTCCTCGTCCGCGTAGTACTCGATCAGCGCACCGGCCGGATTCTGGAAGTACCAGAAGTACGCAGACGACACCGGGTGACGGCCCGGGCCGAGTTGCGTTTCCCAGCCGCAGCGGTCGATATGCATGCCGCCGCCGAACACTTCGTGGATGTCGCGCACGGTGAATGCGACGTGGTTCAGGCCGCGCTTTCCGTTCGGCAGCGCGAGCAGGAACAGGTCGTGATGGCCGCCGTGCGGCGCGCAGCGCATGAACGCGCCGCGGCCCGGGTAGCGATCGGACGTCTCGAAGCCGAGCAGTTCGTGATAGAACTTTTCCTGTTCGTCGAGGCAGTTGGTGAAGAACACGACATGCCCGACCTCGACCGGCTCCGCGCGTGCATAGATCGGGCTCGGCTGGTCGACGCGCAGCGTCTGGCCCCACACGTTCGACGGCGAGCCCGTGATGTCGAGTTCGCGCTTGCGCGTGACTTCGACGCGGATCGCCATTCCGTTCGGGTCGATACAGCCGACCGCATCGTCGTGCGAGTAATAACCCGGCTGGCCGGCGAGCTTCGTGCGCAGCGCGTCGACTTCGCCCTGCGTCGCGACGCCCCACGTCACTTCGCGCAGCGTCGGGCCCGCTTCGAACGCGGGCGGCAGCGCCGGATCGTCGGCGTTGACGGCCAGCACGGTACAGCCGTTCATCGTCTCGAAGCGCGCGCGCGTGTCGTCGTGCGCGACTTCCTTCAGCCCCCAGTCGGCGAAAAAGCGCCGGCAGGTCGCGAGATCGTCGACGCCGTACGTGATCTGCTCGATTCCCAAAATGCTCATTGCGTCATTCCCCTTCGCTCAGTTCGCCCACGGCAGCGGCGCGTCGTTCAAACCCCAGTAGAGGCTCTTCTGCTGCATGTACTCGCGGATGCCGAGACGCCCCTTCTCGCGCCCCATCCCGCTCTCCTTCCAGCCGGAGAACGGCGTGGAAATCGAGAACAGCTTGTACGTGTTGATCCATACGGTGCCCGTCTCGAGCGCGCGCGCGATGCGCCACGCGCGCTTGTAGTCGCGCGTCCAGATGCCGGCGGCAAGACCGAACACGCTGTCGTTCGCCTGCGCGATCAGCGACGCTTCATCGTCGAATGGCATCGCGACGAGCACGGGCCCGAAGATTTCTTCCTGGCAGATGCGCGCGCTGTTCGGCAAGCCTTCGAGTATCGTCGGCTGATAGAAGAAGCCGTTCTCGCGCCCGTCGCCCGACGGCCGCTCGCCGCCGCACAGCAGGCGGCCGCCTTCTTCCAGGCCGAGCGCGACGTAGCGCTCCACCGATTCGCGGTGCTTCGCGGTAATCAGCGGCCCCATCTGCGTATCGGGCCGCGTCGGGTCGCCCACGCGCAGCTTGCGTGCACCCGCAACCAGGCGCTTCATGAATTCGTCGTACACCGTGCGCTGCACGAACAGCCGCGAACCCGCGATGCATGCTTCGCCCGACGAGCTGAAAATGCCGTACAGCACGCCGTTGACCGCATGATCGAGATCGGCGTCGTCGCACACGATCGTCGGCGACTTGCCGCCGAGTTCGAGCGACACGGGCATCAGCTTCTCGGCCGCGATGCGCGCGATGCCGCGGCCCACTTCGGTACCGCCCGTGAACGACACCTTCTTCACCAGCGGATGGCGCACGAGCACGTCGCCGATCACCGAGCCCTTGCCGGGCAGCACGCTCAGCACGCCCTTCGGCACGCCGGCTTCCTCGCAGATGCGCGCGAGCGCAAGCGACACGAGCGGCGTGACTTCGGCCGGCTTGAGCACCACCGCGTTGCCGCCTGCGAGTGCCGGCGCGAGCTTCTGCGCGTCGGATGCGATCGGCGAGTTCCACGGCGTGATCGCCGCGATCACGCCGATCGGCTCGTACACGCTCATCGTCAGGTAGTCGCCGCGCGACGGCGTCAGTTCTTCGTCGAGCGTTTCGAGGCAGGCCGCGAAATAGCGGAACGTGTTCGCGGCGCTGGCCACCAGCACGCGCGTCTCGCCGATCGGCTTGCCGTTGTCGCGACGCTGCAGGTTCGCGAGCGCCTCGTGGCGCTGCATGATCAGATCCGCGATGCGGTACAGCACCTGCGCGCGCTGGTGCGGCTTCAGCCCGGCCCAGTCGGCGCGGCGCCATGCGGCATCGGCGGCTTCGACGGCGTCGGCCGCGTCTTCGGCGTTCGCCGTCGACACTTCCATGTTCACCGACTGGTCGGCCGGATAGATGCTGGCGTAAGGCGCGCCACGGCCGCGCCGCCACTCGCCGCCGATCAGGATGTTGCCGTCGGGTACCAGGCTCGTATCGAAAGGAGTCATGTCACAAGTCCCACAAATCTGTCTCTGCGCACCCGCCCTCGCCGTGGCGCGGACGGACGTTCAATAGTCCGAATCTCTCGAAGCGCCGCTCAGATCACGCAGCGGGCCACGCGGTTGCGCAGCGCGCGGATCGCACTGAACGCCGTCAGCGCGGACGTCTTCGGGTTGTCGGGCAGCGGCTTGCCGCTCATTTCCAGCGACATCTCGCCGAATGCGCCACACGCGGCGATGCGGTGCACGTTGCGCGAGACGGCCGGATCGGCGATCAGGCGCACGCGCGTCGCATCGAGGCCGAGGCCCGCGAGCGCGACGGTCGCCGCGACGTTCGCGTTCTTCGGATAGAGTCGCGCAGCGTCGCGCGCAGTGCCTTCGAAGATCACCTTTTCCTCGGTCATCGCGCGCAGGTCGCACAACTCCTCGGCCGGCGTGCCGAGCCAGCCGAGCGGCGGCTTGCGGCCGACGTACAGCACTTCGTCGAGACCGCCCTGCTTCGCGGAAGCCAGCGCGTCGATGCCGCCGATCGCGCCGGACAGCAGCGTCAGCGTCGCGTCGCCTTCGTCGGCGGCCCGAGACAGCACGTCGAGCAGCGCGAGATCGGACAGCGCGCCGATCGAAGCGACCGCGCAGTCGGTGCCGGCCTTCAAGAGCGGCACGACGTGATCGACGAGCGCACTGTGGCCCGCGCATTCGAGCGCGAACTCGGGGCGACGGGCCAGTGCGTCGACCGACGACACGACCTCCACCGCGCCGCCCAGCACGCTCTGCACCGCGGCGCGCTGGTGGTCGGGCACGATCACGTGCGCGATGCGCAGCGCCGCATCGTGCTCGACCGCGTGGTACACGGCCGCGCCGATCGCGCCGAAGCCGATCATCGCGACGTCGACGGGTGCGTGCCCGCGTGCGTGGTCGTTACACATACTGGCGCTCAGACGGCGCTTCCGTCTTCACCGGCGGGCCTGCGAACGACGAGGCGAACGAGCCGACCGACAGCATGTCGACTTCGACCATCACCGGCCCTTCCTTCGCCATCCCGTCGCGCACGATCGCTTCGGCCTGGTCGAGCGACGTGATCCGGTAATGCGCGAGGCCGAAGCTCGCGCAGAACTGCGCGAAATCGGGCTGGTGCAATTGCACGAAGCAGCGGCGGCCACCGTAATGCGCGTCCTGGATGTTGCGGATCACGCCGTAGCACTGGTCGTTCATCAGCACGATCATCACGTTCGCGTTTTCCTGCACGGCCGTCACGAGCTCGCCGACGTTGACCATCAGGCCACCGTCGCCGACGAGGCAGACCGTCTTCGCGGCGGCGCCCGCCAGCGCCGCGCCAATGCCCATCTGAATCCCCTGGCCGATGCCGCCGCCGAGCGCATGCACGCCCGCGCGCGGTTCGAAGATCTTCAGCAGGCGGTTGCCCCACGTGCTGTTCGAGATCGTCACGTCGCGCACCCAGTTGTAGTCGCGGCCGACCGCGCCCTGCAGCGTATCGACGAGCTGCTTGTAGGGCCCCAGGCCCTTCGCCACATCGGCAACCGCCTGCTCGCGGGCCGCCGCGAGATCCGATGCGAACTGCGGATCGACCGACAGGCGGCCTTCGAGGCGATCGGCCAGCTCGGCCAGCACGCGCTTCGAATCGCCATGCACGAACAGCTCGTTGCGATAGCCGCGGTTGTCGGCGAGCGCGTCGGCATCGACGCGGAACAGCGGCTGCGGCAGCGCGAGCTTGTACTTCAGCGTCTCGTTGCCGCGCAGGCGCGAGCCGACCACGACGAGCGCATCGCAGGTCTTGTAGAACGCTTCGACGGACGCATGCACGTTGAACGCGCCGAGCGTCGCCGGATGATCCTCGGGCAGCACGCCGCGGCCCTGCACGCTCGTCACGACGCCGAAGCCGAGCTTCACGAGGCGTTCGACTTCGTCGCGTGCGTGACGCGCGCCGCCGCCGAGCCACAGCAGCGGGCGGCGCTTGGCCGCGAGCGCGTCGGCGAGCTTCGCGACGCGTGCGGCGTCGTGTTCGCTCACCGCGACGTGCGCCGGCGCAAGATCTTCCGGCCATTCGATCTCGGCGGCCTGAATGTCGATCGGAATCTCGACCGACACGGGGCCCGTCGGCGCGGTCTGCGCGATGCGCACGGCTTCGCGGATCGTCGGCAGCACGGTCTCGACCGTGCGCACGCGGAACGCGGCCTTCGAGATCGCGTCCAGCATCGTCAACTGGTCGGGCGCTTCGTGGATATAGGCGAGATCCTGGTCGAGGTACGGCGTCTCGATCTGTCCGGTGATGTGCAGCATCGCGGTGCCGGCCGTCAGCGCCTCGACCATCGCGCCGGCCGCGTTGCCCGCCGCCGTGCCCGTGCTCGTGAACGCGACGCCGAGGCCGCCCGACACGCGGGCCAGGCCGTCGGCCATGTTCACCGCGCCGGCTTCGCCGCGCGCGCCGACATAGCGGATGTTGCCGCGCGAGTTGATCGCGTCGAGGATCGGCATGTTGTGGATCGAGATGACACCGAATGCGGTTTTCACGCCGCACTGCTCGAGAAAGGCGGCAATCAGCTCGCCAACCGTGGTTTTTTCAGACATGGCGTGTAAAGCCTCCAGAAACGTCGATATGGCTGCCCGTCGTGTAGGACGACAGATGCGTTGCGAGATAAAAAAGTGCCCAGGCGGCCTCGTCGGGCTTGCCGAAGCGATTCAGCGGGATGTTCTTCGTGCGCGCGAGCGCCCCCGTCCAGTCTTCCCAGCTTTCGCCGGCTTGCGCCTGCGCTTCGTAGCGGCGGCGCCACTGGCCCGATTCGACGATGCCGATCAGGATCGAGTTCACGCGGATGCGCTGCGGCGCCAGTTCGGTCGCGAGCGACTTCACGAGGCTCAGCACGCCCGCACGCGCCGACGACGTCGCGACCATGTGCGGCTCGGGCTGCAGCGCGAGCAGCGAGTTCACGCAGGTGATCGTCGGCGCGGCCGCGTCGCGCAGCAGCGGCAGGAACGCGCGCGTCGGGCGGATGATGCTGAAGTACTTCAGTTCGAGTTCTTCGCGCCACGCGTCGTCGGTCGTGCCGGCGAAGGTCGACACGCGGCCCTGGCCTGCATTGTTGACCAGCATGTCGGCACGGCCGAAGCGCGTGGACACCGCTTGCGCGAACGCGGCCACGTCGGCTTCGTCGAGCACGTTGCAGCGCTCGGCAAGCAGTTGCGCGCCCGCGTATTTGTCGCGAAGCATCGCTTCGGCGCGTGCGAGGCGGTCGCTGTCGCGGCCGCAAATCGCAACCGATGCGCCGGCCTGCAGGAATCGTTCGGCCGTCGCGAGGCCGATGCCGGACGAACCGCCCGTCACCACCGCAACCTGCGCGGTCAGATCGATCTCAATCATGTCAATCCTCGCCGGGCCGTCCCAAGAGGATTGACCGCCCCCTCGGGGGGCAGCGCGCGAAGCAAGCGTGGGGGTCTCATTTCAATCCTAACGCCTTCATAAACGTGTGCTCGTCATCCGAGCGGTAATTGAGCCGCCGCGACAGTTCCGCCGCCGCGCGCTGCACCTTTTCGATCAACCCGTCCGCGATCAGCGCCGCGTCGATCTCCGGCCGCGGCACCGTCACCGTGATGCACGCGACGATCTTCTGCGTCTCGTTTCGCACCGGCGCCGTGACCACCGAGATGCCGCGTTCGAACGACGAATTGCTGACGCCATAGCCGCGCAGCGCATCCTCGCGGATCACTTCGTACAACGCATCGACCGTCTCCGGCGTCGCGCTCGTCATCCGGTTCAACGTGCCTTCCGGATACAGCGAGCGCAGCTCCTTCAGCGACAGGTCGCCCATCAGCACGTGGCCGTGCGTCGTCGCATACGCGGGCAAGCGCGTGCCGACGTTCACGCGGATCGAGCTGAACACCGGCGACTGGCTCTGCGCCTTCGCGACGAACACGACGTCGCGGCAGTCACGGATCACGATGTGCGTCGTGAAGCCGGTCGCGTCGCGCAGGCTCTCGATCACCGGCAGGCCGAGGTCGGTCAGCTCCAGCGAGCTCAGGTATTCGAAGCCGAGCCGCAGCACGGCGATGCCGAGCTTGTAGTTGCGATCCTTGTCCGCACGCTCGAGAAAGCCGAGCGATTCGAGCGTCTGCAGCAGACGGAACACCGTCGTGCGTGGAATGCCGAGCCGCTTCGACAACTCGGGCGCGCCGAGCACGGGCTCGCGCGGCGAGAATTCGGCGAGAATCCGCAGCCCGCGCTCGAGGCCCGGCACCACGTAGCCGGCTTCGGCCTTCCTGTTTTCGGGTTCTTGTTGCAGCGGTTCGCTCATGCCAGCCCCCACTGCGTATCGCACTGACGGCAGAACGTGTCGATCAGTGCGGAATAAACGGCCGGCGCTTCCACGTACCCGGCATGACCGGCTTGCGGAATCACCTGCAGCCCGACGTGCGCGGCCGCGGCGATCCGCTCGCATGCGGCGGGCGGCGTGATCGCGTCGTTCGCGCCGACGGCCACGGCCGTGCGGCCGCGAAAACCGGCGAGATCGGCCGCGAGATCGGCATTCGCGAGCAGATGCGTGGCCTGCGCGTAACCTGCCGGCGCGATGCGCGCCATGTTCCAGCGCACCCACGCACGCGCATCCTCGCTCGCGAAACCGGACAGCATGTTGCCGCTGCGCTGCTCGGCGAGCCCGGCCGGACCGAGTTCCGCGAGCATCGCGAGCCGCGCGTCGCGGCGCGATTCGCGCGTTTCGGCTGGCGCGCTGCCGTAGCCGCCGGCAGGCGACACCAGCAGCAGGCCGGCGATCCGACCGGGCATCGCGCGGGCGAGACCGCCCGCGACGATCGCGCCGAGCGAATGCCCGACCAGCACGCAGCGTTCGATGCCGAGTGCCTCGAGCCACGCGCTCAGCGATGCCGCGTAATCGGCGGCGGCCGGCGACGCGTCGTGCACGGGCGTCGACGCGCCATAACCGGGCGCATCCCACGCGAGCACATGCCGCGATGCGCCGAGCGTGTCGAGCTGGCGCACCCAGGATGCGGCGCCCGAGCCGATCCCGTGCAGCAGCACGACGGGCAGCGCGCGGCCCGCATGCTGCGCGCCGGCCTCGCGATATCCGATCGTGCCCGCCGCGCCGGCCGCGCAACGCTGCTCGGGAAACTGCCCGAGCAGTGCGGCGAATGCCGCGGTGCGGTCGCGTTCACGTTTGTCGATGACACTCATTGCTTCACCGGCTCCGTCTCAACGCTTGATCTTCGCGAGCGGCGAATCGGGCGGATACGTCGGCGTGATCGGCTTCGGCGAACCGAGCATCACGCACATCAGCGCGTCTTCCTCGCCGATGTTGATTTCCGTGCGATACACGCCGGGCGGCACCGAGATCAGGTCGCGCTCGCCGAGGATCGCTTCCCACGTCTCGCCGTCGCGTTCGCAGATCACCTTCATCTTGCCGCGCAGCACGAAGAAGATTTCTTCCACGTCGATATGGATGTGGCTCGGGCCGATGTTGCCGGCCGGGATCACCATCGTCGAGAACGTGAAGTTGCCGGCCGGCACCGTGTTGACGTCCTTCGCGACGCCCGTGCCGCCGGTGCCGACATAGCGCATCTGCGCACGGCGGTACTTCGGGTCGTAGTCGGCCTGGAACTTCAGTGCGTCCCAGTCGTAGCGACGCGTCGCGTAGCGCGCGACGCGCCCTTCCATCCAGTCGTTGAAGCTTGCGCCTTCCGGCTGGTCCCACGACTTGCGTTCGAGATCGGCGTCCGCCATCGTCAACTCCTTCATCAAGGGTGAAAACATCAATTCATCACGAAGCCGCCGTTCACCGGCAGCAGTTGGCCCGTCACGAAGCGCGCGCCGTCCGACAGCAGGAACAGCACGGGGCCCGTCACGTCGTCGGGCACCTGCGCGCGCGTCAGCGCGCGGCCCTGCATGTAGAACGCGTGGCGCTCGGCCGGCACGTAGGCCGTCGCCTCGACTTCGGTCAGCCCCGGCGCGATCGCGTTGACCGTCACGCCGTGCGCGCCGAACTCGCGCGCCTGCGCATGCGTCATCGCGATCACCGCGCCCTTGCTCGCGACGTACGCAAGCAGCTTCGGCGCGCCCCACAGCGCGGTGTCCGATGCGAGGTTCACGATCGCGCCGCGGCCCGAGCGCGCGAGGTGCGGCAGCGCCGCATTGCTGACGAGCCACACGCCACGCACGTTGACGTTCATCACGGCATCCCAGGTCGGCACATCGAGTTCCGTCGACAGCCTGCCGCCCGAGTTCGTGATCGCCGCGTTGTTGATCAGCGCGTCGATGCCGCCGAGCGCCGCCGCACTCTGCGCGACGAATGCGTCGACGCTCGCCGGATCGGCCAGGTCGAGCGCGAAGAAATGCGCGGCGTGACCGGCTTGCGCGAGCTGCGCGGCCAGCGCGCGGCCCTCTTCGGCGAGCACATCGCCGAACGCGACCTGCGCGCCCGCGGCGACGAGCGCCTTCACGAACGCCGCGCCAAGACCGCGCGCGCCGCCGGTGACGAGCACGCGGCGCCCCGCGAGCGACACGACCGGTGCGAGCTCAGCCATTCGCGGGCTCCGAAGCGGCTTGCGCCGCGCGATGCGCGTCGAGCGCGGACAGGTGTTCCTGCGCACGCTGGCGCAGCATCCGGCGCACGCGCGTGATGCCGATGTCGTGCTGGTACAGGTATTCGTGATCGCGCGCCTGCGGCGCGAGGCTTTCGAGGACGTAGCGGTCCTGCTCGAGCACGTCCCAGTGCAGCCCTTCGAGGCGGTTGCGGTACATGAAGCGCCACACGTCGCGCTGCCAGCCGCTGACCTTGCGCGTGCGCCAGAAGTAGACCTGGCAGTTGTCGCCGTCGACCGGCGTCGCGAAGCCGATGATCCCGAAGTTGCCGCCCGGGCCGAACTTCTGCTTGTACGGGATCGCGAGGCGCATCCACAGGCAGCCGGTTTCGCCGAGTTCGACCCAGTCGAAGTTCACGTCGCGCTGGCCGATCTTCTCGAACATCAGGCCCGTTTCCGTCTTGCGCACGCGCATGTCGGCCTGCTTGTCGCCTTCGGCCATCGAGTGCGACGTCGCGTGCAGGTATGCGCCGTGCATCGGGTCCATCACGTTGTCGATCGCGTACTGGTAATTGCACTTCCAGTTCGACACGCACAGGAAGTGGCCGTATTCGTCGGCGACCAGTTCCTCGGGCAGGTTCAGCGGCGCCGGCTCGCCGTGCGCTTCGTCGCCGAACCACAGGAAGATCGCGCCGGCCTTCTCTTCGACCGGATAGGACTTCACGCACTTCGTGCCTTCGAGCGGGCAGTTCGACACGGCCGGCACACGGTTGACCGTGCCGCCGCCGTCGACTTCGATGCCGTGATACCAGCACGCGATGCTGCCGCCGAGGTTCCAGCCGAGCGACAGCCGCGCGCCGCGGTGCGGGCAGCGATCCTCGAGTGCATGGACCTTGCCGTCGTGATCGCGCCACAGCACGATCTGCTCGGACAGGCGCGTGAGGCCGACGGGTGCGTTCGACACCTGCCAGCTCGGCGCGACGGGATACCAGTAGTTCTTGATGCCGCGGTCGAGATAGTCACGGACCGGGTCGTGTTGGGAAGCGTGTTGTACGGGGGACGTCATCAGTGTGCTCCGGATGCGGTTGTCGTCGGGTCGGCGGATCGCGCGCTCGGTGCGGTCATTCCGCCAGCGCGGCCATTTCGGCGCGGAAGCGCTCCGGTGTCCACGGCGTGCCGTCCGGCGCGCGGAAGCCGATGCGGTTCAGGCCCGCGACGACGTCGTCCAGCTCGGTCGCGCCGGCTTCGAACACGCGTTCGAGCGCATCGCCGAGGTCGTTCTCGTACTGGGTCGGCTCGGCCTTGCGGTTCTGCCAGATCCGGTTCTCGACCTGGCCGGGAATCTCGATCTGCCCCTTGCCGGCGACGTTGTTCGGCTGCGGCGCCACCCACGGCTTCAGGAAGGGATTGAAGTTGACGGTCGCTTCTTTCATGTCATTCCACCTTGATCTGGATTTCCTCGCCGGCGAGGCGCACCGCGTACTGCTTCAGCGCGCGTCCGCCCGGACCCTTCAGGCATTCGCCCGTCCTGATGTCGAACACGGCCTCGTGCAGCGGGCATTCGACCGTGCCTTCGTCGACGAACCCCTGCGTCAGCAGCGCGTACGCATGCGGGCACACGTTCTCGAGCGCATACACGTCGTCGCCGACGCGATAGATCCCGATTTCGACGCCGTCGGTCCGCTTGAACTCGATCGGCGTGTCTTCCGACAGCGCGCCGGCGTGCCCGGCGCAAATCCATTGTTCAGACATCTCACACCCTTCCTTCTGATCGACTCTCGGTTTGCTTCTCGATTGTTCCATACCAGGAACAACAGTTTATGGATGGTGATTATAGGAGTGACTTTCCACGAGTAAAACAAAAAGCTGCACGCCCTAGGGAAAACACCGACCATCGGGTCGACCATTGCCCCCGCCTGCCCCATCAAATGTGGTTTTTTGTTTTGTGGCGGGAAGTTATGCCCTTTTTACGGGCTTCGCGCAGCGATGCCGCGCACCGTCCGGGAACCCATCCGTCCCGAAAAATTTATTTTTGATCACGCGCTTGACGCCCCTATACTACATTCCATCAGAGGCACGTCGTTCCTTATATGGAACACAAGAAATGCCCATCCGGCGGTGGAACACGCGTGACGGCCGGCCGTCCCCGCGCATGCCGCCACGGCACGTTTTCATCAGGTTGGAGAGTCAGGAGATCAAATGGTCAAGCATGCGGTAGCAGCAGCAGTCATCGGGATGGGCGCCGCGTCGGGCGCGTGGGCGCAGAGCAGCGTGGTGCTGTACGGCAGCCTGGATGCGGGCGTCGCATACGTGAACAACGTCGGCGGTCATGCGAAGTGGGCGATGATCCAGGGCAACACGCAGCCCGATCGGTGGGGCCTGAAGGGCAAGGAAGACCTCGGCGACGGCCTGTCGGCGATCTTCCAGCTCGAAAACGGCTTCTATACGAACAACGGCCAGTTCGCGACCGCGAACACGATCTGGAACCGCGCGGCGTTCGTCGGCCTCAGTTCGGAGCGCTACGGCACGCTGACGCTCGGCCGCCAGACGCCGCTGTCGTTCGACTATCTCGATCCGCTCAGCACGGCCTACCTGGCGCTGAGCTGGTACGCGTTCCACCCCGGCAACATCGACGGGCTCGCCGCGACCGGCAACGTGCCGTACAACAACGCGGTGAAGTACCGCTCGCCGAGCTTCGCAGGCTTCTCGGCCGCGGCGGCGATCGCGCTCGGCAATACGACGAACTTCTCGACCGGCAAGTCGGTCGGCGTCGCGCTGAACTATGCGAACGGGCCGTTCAAGGCGTCGGCCGTCTATTCGAACGAACACGACCGCTCGATCCTGATCGGCCAGACGGGTATCGCTTCGTTCCAGGGGCAGAACACCGCGAACGGCTACATAGCGAACAAGGTCGAGAACATCGGCGCGGGCGCGTCGTACCAGTTCGGCGACTTCCTCGTGCACGGCCTCTACACGCGCACGAAGATGCAGTCGAACGGCTTTTCGGATACGTTCCAGAGCTATGACGCGGGCGTGAACTACCGCAGCAGCGCGTTCAACACGATCGCGGGCGGCGCGGCGACCACGACGCTGGCCGGCCGCCGCTGGACGCAGGTCGAACTCGGCGACATCTATGCGCTGTCGAAGCGCACGCAGCTCTATGCGAACGTGTTGTACGAACACGGTTCGGGCGGCGCGAAAGCCGCGTTCTTCACGGCCGGCGTATCGAGCACCGCGAACCAGGTGATCGTGCTCACCGGGATCCACCACTCGTTCTGAGCGGTTTCGCGCGTTCGGCGTCCGAAACGACAAGAGCGGCCCGCGGGCCGCTCTTTTCCTTTGCGATGCCGGATGCGTCGCGCCGCTTGTACGTCAGAACATCGCGACCTTGTGGCGCGCGTGCGCAAACGTCGGGTCGCTTTCGAGCGGACGATAGTTCAGGCGCTGCGACAGGTCGACCGCCGCACCGCACACGGCTTCGACGAGCCGCTCCTTCTCGCCGGCCTCGCCGATCTCCGAGCGCGGCACCGTTGCGGTGATCGCCGCAACGATCGAGCCCGAATGATCGCGCACGGGCGCGGTCACGGCCGAGATGCCGCTTTCGAACGCCGCCTCGCTGACCGCATAGCCGAGCCGCGCGTACTGCCGCACTCGCTCGTACAGTTCGTCGACGGTGCCCGGCGTGCGCTCGGTGAACTGTTCGAGCCGCTTTTCCGGATAGAGCTGGCGCAGCGCGTCGCGCGTCAGGTCGCCCATCAGCACGTGGCCGTGCACAGTCGCATGCGCGGGCAGGCGTGTGCCGACATGCACCTTCACCGAACCGAACATCGACGCATTGCTCTGCGCCTTCGCGACAAACACGACGTCGCGCTGGTCGCGGATCAGCAGGTGCGTCGAGAAGCCGGTGGAATCGCGCAGCCGTTCGAGCACGGGCGCGCCGAGATCGGTCAGTTCGAGCGAGTTCAGGTATTCGAAGCCGAGCCGCAGCACGCCGACGCCGAGCCGGAAATGGCGGTCGCCGTTCACGCGTTCGAGAAAACCGAGCGCCTCGAGCGTCTGCAGCAGGCGGAACGTGGTCGTGCGCGGAATGCCGATGCGCTTCGACAACTCGGGCGCGCCGAGCACGGGCTCGCGCGCCGAGAATTCGGCGAGGATCCGCAGCCCGCGCTCGAGCCCCGGCACCAGATAGGACGAAGCGCCGCCGGACGATTCGTCGTCGCCGGCAGCGGCAGGATCGGGGGCGTCGCTCATCGTTGTCTTGACCATGTGGACATGGACGGAAGGAAATCAGTCACGAAACAGGTCATGGATCGTCGTGGATATTCAGTCATGCTACTCCAGCGCGCGCGCAGGCTCGCACCCGCGCGCTTCGCCGCGACGCGGCATGCGCATCCGCGACCCCATGCAGAGTCATTCACGGTCGAGAGGATAGCAGCGATGGACAGCGCGACGCCATGCGGAAATCGCCGAACGGCGGGAACCCGGCCGCCCGGCCGTTGCCTGCTTCGGGCGGCTGAAAGACGGCGAGCGGCGCGGCATCCGGCGCCGCGTCGCCTACAGGCGCGACAGGTGGACCCGGATGTTCGCGCGGTCGTACGTAAAGCCGCCGGCCGCATCCTGCTCGAGCACCCGGGCAAGGTCGACCGCATACATCCATCCGCTGCCCAGACGGCCGCCGTTCACCGCCCGGATCCGGCTGCCGCCGACCGCGATCGCGGCATGAAAGACATTGCCGCCGCGGGAGAAACCGACCGCGGTTCCCGCCGGAATGCTGGCGCGCCCGTCCCACTGATCGCCGGTCTCGAAGTTGAATCGCGTCCTCCAGTGCTGGCCGATCGTGTCGAGCAGCGTACCGGGCGCGATCATCGCGTCGCCGCGCAGCAGGTACCGGACATAGGCCGCGGCGTCGTAACAGACGCCGCCGGACACGTACTCGTTGATGTCGGCCATGCCGTACATCAGCGCTTGCGCATGTTTCTGCTTTTCGGCGAAGCCGGATTGGGCGACATGGCCGCCTAACTGGGTCAGTTGCATGGGTAGGTCCTTTTGAGGAAGAAGGGCATCGTAGCCCCGCCAACGCAATAACCTCATATCTTATTACGATATCCGCCTGCATCGGCCGGCCCATGCGTCACGGCGTGCGCGCCGCCGACGCCGGTGCGGCGGCCGCCGCGTCGGGATTCGGCGCGAGCCGCAGGCGCACGCGCAACGGCTGCAGCATGTCGGGCGGCGGCGGCTCGGCCAGCGGGCCGCCGGCCGTCAGCAGTTGCCGCAGCGTCGCGTCCGCATCGGAATCGCCCAGCGACGCGAATTCGACGCGCGTGACGGCGCCGTTCGCTCCGATCCACGCGCGCACGACGATCGCGGGCGGCGGTGCATCGGCGCTCGCGTGCGGTACCGTGCGATGTACGCATCGCGGTTGACGGAAGACAGGAATCGATCGGGAAAAAACAGCGGCCAGCGGGCGGCAGGCGGTGAAGGCGATCCTCGGGCGGGATCGCCGCGACGGCGTCAGGCCGTCACGGCGGCGTCATACTCGGCGCGGGCAAGCTGGCCGGCGGCGTACGCCTCGGCTTCGCCGCGAAAGCCTTCCCGGCTGAATGCGACGACTTTCACACCGACGCCGGTCGCCCGCTTCACCGTCAGCGCCCATTGCCATCCGCCGTCTTGTTCAAAGACGTGCAGCGAGGGTTCGAAGGAAGGGTCGAGTACGGTCACGCGTTAAGCTCCTGCCCCCTTGCGCATTGCATCGGCAACGCACGGGGCATGTCGAAAGGGTCGCGCCAGTATACGAACGACGCGTTTCAGCCATTCGACAGTCTAGTCAATGATTGTTGCGACGCACCATCAGAGGTTTCACTCATCTATCGGAACCTGGCGGTCGATCGAATATTCCTGAAACCCATATGGGACGGGCCTCAAAGCCGCTTCAGGCAGCACGGTACAACGCTCATGCGGCAACGTGCCGCACGCGCGGCCGATTGCGTGCATCGGTCGTTCGTGGGTCACAAAAACGGGGCGGGAATCTCCCGGCCACCCGGGCATCGTCGTCTTGACGACCGGCCGCTACCGGCCCGTACCGGCCGGCATCACGCGCCGGAATGTCAGGTTGACGCGCTCGCCCTGCACGCTCGGCGCCTTCGGCACGCGATGCTGCCATTCGGCCTGCGTATGCCCGCGCATCACCAGCAGGCTGCCATGCACGAGGCGATACGCATGCGTGACGCCGGTCGCGCGATGGCGAAGATCGAACACGCGCATCGCACCGAGGCTCACCGACGCGATCACCGGCGCATCGCCGAGCTCGGGCTCGTTGTCCGCGTGCCAGCCGAGGCTGTCCTGCCCATTGCGGTAGCGATTGAGCAGCACGCTGTTGAATCGCGCGCCGCATGTCGCCTCGACCGCGTGCTTCAGGTCGAGCACGGCCGGCGTCCACGGCGCCGGCACGTTGCGGATCCCCGAATACACGTAAACGGCATCGGGCTCGCCCTGCCACGCCGTGAGCCTCGGCAACGGAATGCGGCCGCGCGGCGTGCGGATCGTGTCCTGCCGCCACGCGACCTCGCCGATCAGCGCGGCCAGCGCGCGGTCGGCGTCGGGCTGCGCGAGCCAGTCCGGGTACCAGTCCACGTCGGGCACGGGCGTGTCAGAGAAAAGATCGGGCGTCGACATGTCGGGAAGGAGCGAGCGATGAACGGGGCGAACCATGCATGTCTGCATACTAGCCAACGGCGCCGCGCGCCGCCATGCGCTGTCATTCGCCGATGAAAGGGCCGATGAAAGGAAACCGCCGCGCACCGCGATGCGCGTTCTCGCATCACGCTATCATCGCGGCGTGTCGCGGCGCCCTGCCGCGGGGCGCGGCTTTCTTCCGCCATGCCTGCCGGCGCGCCCCGGCCGCCTTCTTCCCGGATCCCATCATGACGACGCTCTCCGATTCCGCCCTCGATCAACTGTTCCGCACCGCGCGCACGCACAACGCGTGGCAGGACAAACCCGTCGACGACGCGCTGCTGCACCGGCTGATCGACCTGACGAAATTCGGCCCGACGTCGGCGAACTCGAGCCCCGCGCGCTTCGTGTTCGTCAAGTCGCCCGAAGGGAAGGCGCGCCTGAAGCCCGCGTTGTCCAAAGGCAATCTCGCGAAGACGATGGCCGCGCCCGTTACCGTGATCGTCGGCATGGATTTCGCGTTCTACGATCACCTGCCGCGCCTGTTCCCGCACGCCGACGCACGCAGCTGGTTCGCCGGCAACGATGCGCTGATCGAGGCCACCGCGTTCCGCAACTCGTCGCTGCAAGGCGCGTACCTGATCCTCGCCGCACGCGCGCTCGGCCTCGATGCGGGCCCGATGTCGGGCTTCGACAGCGCGAAGGTCGATGCCGAATTCTTCGCGGGCACCGCGATCAAGAGCAACTTCCTCGTGAATCTCGGCTACGGCGATCCGGCCGGCCTGTTCCCGCGCAGCCCGCGCTTCGACTTCGACGATATCGCCCGCATCGAATGACGGGGCTCGCTAGCCGCCGCGCGTCAGCCGGATCAGCGTAATCTCGGACGGCACGCCGAAGCGGTTCGGCGGCCCCCAGTATCCGGTGCCGCGGCTCGTATAGAGCCACAGATCGCCGAAGCGGCTCAGCCCGCCGATCACCGGCTGCTGCATCCGCACGAACGGCGGCCACGGCAGGAACTGGCCGCCGTGCGTGTGCCCCGACAACTGCACGGTAAAACCCGCGCGGTTCGCCGCCTCCGCGCTGCGCGGCTGGTGCGCGAGCAGGATCTTCGTGCCGACGTCGCGCGGCGCGCCCGCCAGCGCCTGCTCGGGGTCGCTGCGATGCGCGGGATCGAACCCGCCCGCCGTGAAGTCGGTCACGCCGGCGAGCACCGCACGCGCGCCGTCGTGCTCGATCAGCACGTGCTCGTTCAGCAGCACCGTCAGCCCGATGCGCCGGAATTCGTCGATCCACTCATGCGCACCCGCGTAATACTCGTGGTTGCCCGTCACGAGAAAGCTGCCGTGCCGCGACTGCATGCGGCCGAGCGGCGCCGTATGCTCGCGCAGACGCTTGACCGAACCGTCGACCACGTCGCCCGTCACGACGACGAGGTCCGCATCGAGTGCATTGACCGCGCGCACGATCCGTTCGATATAGGGCCGCTTGATCGTCGGCCCGACGTGGATGTCGGACAGTTGCACGATCGTCAGCCCGTCGAGCGCAGCCGGCAGCCCCGCGACCGGAATCGACACGCGCTTGACCGCCGCCGTGCGGCGCGCGCCGACGAACCCGATCGCGGTGACGAGCACCGCGGCCGCCAGTACGCCGAGCGCCGTGTCGGCTGCAGCGCCGCTCCACGCGCCGTCGTGCCCGAGATGCCGCCACGCGAACACGCCGAGCAGCACGAACTCGCGCAGGACAGTCAGCACGAGCAGCGACGAAAAGAAGCCCATCACGAGCGAGCCGGCCCAGCCGACCAGCGTCGCGGCCCAGCCTTCGTCGAAGCGGCGTGAGAACATGCCGACCGGAATCAGCACGACGAAGCTCGCCAGCACGAGCGCCGAGATCGTGCGCGCGACCGGCGACGCGAACGCGTCGGGAATGATCCGCATCCCGACGTACAGATGGAACAACACGCCGATTGCAATGAACCGGACAAAGAAACTTCGCATGGAGCGCTCACCTTCGTTGCAATACGGCTTCCGCGAAATCCGCAACACGGGGCCGTGACGCCCCATGCCGCGCTTCGCGCCATACGTACGATGGTACACAGATCCCGGCTACGACGACCGGTCGCGGCCGCCGGTGGAGCCTCGCGTGGCTTCGCGCGGCGATCGGCCGTTTCCACACCGATTCCGCCGCGTCAGCGCGGTAAATTTCTTCAGCCCTCTTTCGTCTGACGATCCTTTACAGTCCGTTAGCAACCCTACACGAGCTTGCGCTGGCAGAATCATGGCGATCCGACCGCCCCGCCGCCGAAACGCGATGCCGGACGGGCCGGCACCACCGCCAGCGCGACCGCGACCGGCCGTGGCCCGTGCCGCCCCCCTCGAGACGGACGGCTGGCGGTCCGCATCGCGCTGCTTTATTATCGGCCCCGTATCGCGGAATCGTCGTCGCGGCGGCGAACCGCATTGCGCCGCGCCCGGCATCCCCCCCATCGTCGAGCTCGCCACACCATGAGAAAAACAACGCCGCGCGCGCCCCTGCGCGTCGCCGCCGTCCTGACGCCAGCCCTGCCGCTCGCGGGCTGCGCATCGCGCGGCGCACCGTCGTACGTGCTGTTCGGCGCGTATTTCCCGCTCTGGCTCGTCAGCGCGATCGTCGGCATCGTCGGCGCGATCGTTGCGCACCGCGTGTTCGTCGCGACCGGCTGGGCCGCCACGGTCCCTTACCAGCTTGCCGTCTGCACCGCGATCGGGCTCGTGATCGCCGTGCTCGTCTGGCTCACCGGCACCGGGCCGTTCGCATGAAGGCCGCCGGAACCGCCCGCCCCTCCATGAAAGGCCGCGTGATCGCGCTCGCGATCGTCGCGCTCGGCATCGCGGCGCTCGCGTACGCGTACCACCGCACGACGGCCTACCCGTCCACCGACGATGCGTCGATCGACGCGGACATCGTGCATGTCGCGTCGCCTGTCGGCGGGCGCATCGTGCGGCTCGCGGTGCATGAAAACCAGCGCGTCGCGAAAGGCGACCTGCTGTATGAAATCGATCCCGTACCGTACCGGCTGACGGTTGCGCAGGCGCAAGCCGACCTCGAGCTCGCGCGCGCATCGCTCGACACGCGCCGCCGTTCGCTGATCGGCGAACGCTCGAACGCGGCGGTCGCCGCCGAGCAGGTCAAGCGCGCGGCGCAGAACGCCGACCTCGCGACGCGCGACGTGAACCGACTCGCGCCGCTCGCCGCGCAGGGCTACGTCAGCGCACAGCAGTTCGACCAGGCGAAGGTCCGCCAGCGCGATGCGGCCGTGTCGCTCGCGCAGGCGCAGGAACAGCAGCGCGCGTCCACACAGACGATCGGCGACGAAGCCGACGCGATCGC
Organism: Burkholderia sp. DN3021; assembly: GCF_049805555.1. NCBI lineage: Bacteria > Pseudomonadati > Pseudomonadota > Betaproteobacteria > Burkholderiales > Burkholderiaceae > Burkholderia > Burkholderia sp. DN3021. The sequence goes on from NZ_JBNCAB010000044.1 coordinate 44,074, forward strand.
GACGCTGCATGCGCGCGAGGCCGCGCTGGCCCGCGCGCAGCACGCGCTCGACGATACGGTCGTGCGCGCGCCGCACAACGGGCTCGTGACGGGCCTGACCGTGCTCGCCGGCGAGACCCTCGCGCCGAACCAGTCGATCTTCACGCTGATCGACGCGAGCGAATGGTTCGCCGTCGGCAATTTCCGCGAAACGTCGCTGAATCGCATCGAGGTCGGCGACTGCGCGACCGTCTATTCGATGATCGACCGCAGCCGCCCGATGACGGGCAAGGTCGTCGGCATCGGCGCGGGCATCGCGGACAGTGCTCGCATCAACCTGCCGCGCTCGCTGCCGATCGTGCAGAACTCGGTGAACTGGGTACACGTCGCGCAGCGCTTCCCCGTGCGCGTGAAGCTCGACGAACCCGACGGCAAGCTCGTGCGCGTCGGCGCCAGCGCGATCGTCGAGGTCCGGCATGGCACTGCCTGCCGCTGACGTCCGCTCGCCGGGCCCGCGCGAAGTCCTGCGGCTGCTGGCACCGTTTCCGGGGCGCACGGCGATGGCCGTGCGCGTCGCGCTGATCTGCGCGCTGGTCGTGCTCGTGACGAGCGGCTACGGCACGCCGGAAGCCGCGATCTCCGCGTATGTCGTGTTCTTCCTGAACCGTGCCGACCGCGTGACGAGCGTCGTGCTCGCGGTCGCGATGCTGCTGCTCGTCACGGTCGTGATCGCGCTCGTGATGGGCGTCGCGATCTTCAGCATCGACTATTCGATCCTGCGGGTCGCCTGCATGACCGTGATGTCGATCGGCCTGCTCTACCTGACATCCGCCAGCAAGCTGCGCCCGGTCGGCGCGATCCTCGCGATGATCGTCGGCTTCGGGCTCGACCAGCTCGGACTGGCGCCGTTCGGCGAAGCCGCGACACGCGCGCTGCTCTATGCATGGCTGATGGTCGCGATCCCGGTCGGTGTCGCGATCGTCGTCAACCTGCTGATCGCGCCGTCGCCGCGCAAGCTCGTGCACGCGCAGCTCGCGAAACGGCTGCGGCTCGCCGCGCGGCGGCTGCGCGGCGATGACAGCGGCGACTCTCGCGCCGCGTTCGACGCGAGCCTGCACGAAGGCGACAAGCAGTTGCTCACGTGGCTCAAGCTGTCGAAGCTCGAAGGCTCGTCGGCGGCCGCCAACGTCGTCGCGCTGCGGCAGGCCATCGCATCGAGCACCGCGCTGCTCGTCGCGGTCGCGCTCGCCGACCGCGAACCCGACGCGCGGCTGCCCGACGCGTTTGTCGAGCCGATCGCGACGACGCTCGACGAGATGGCCGCCATCCTCGAACGCGGCGGTTATCCGGTCGACGTGACGCTCGCGCTACCGGCAGCCGAAGCGCTGCCACCGCTCGCGCGCGTCGTCGCGACGGATCTGCACACGGCGATCACGCACTTCGCGGAACCGGCCGAGGCCGATGCTTCGGCCGACACAGCCCACGCGCACGCCGCCGACACGCCTGCCGAACCCGCCGCACCGCCCGCCCCCGGCGGCGGCTTCTTCCTGCCCGACGCGCGCACCAATCCCGACCACATCCGCTATGCGCTGAAGACGACGGCAGCGGCGATGTTCTGCTACCTGCTGTACTCGCAGCTCGACTGGTCGGGCATCCATACCTGCTTCATCACCTGCTACATGGTGTCGCTCGGCTCGACGGCCGAAACGGTCGAGAAGCTCACGCTGCGCATCGCCGGCTGCATCGTCGGCGCGCTGCTCGGCACCGCCGCGCTCGTGTTCGTCGTGCCGTCGCTGTCGTCGATCGGCGAGCTGATGGCGCTCGTGTTCGCCGGCGCATGGCTCGCCGCGTGGGTCGCGTTCGGGTCGCCACGCATCGCCTACGCGGGCTTCCAGGTCGCATTCGCGTTCTTCCTGTGCGTGATCCAGGGCGCGGGCCCCGGCTTCGACCTGACGCTCGCGCGCGATCGCACGATCGGCATCCTGCTCGGCAACGTGGTCGTGTATCTCGTGTTTACGCGCATCTGGCCCGTCAGCATCGGCAAGCAGATCGACGCGGCGCTCGCGGCGCTGCTCGACCAGTGGCGGCGCGTCGCGCAGATCGCGCAGCCGGCCGAGCGGCGCGCGCTGGCCGCCGAAGCGTTCGCACGCCACGGCGCGATCTCGCAGGAGCTCGGCCTGATCCATTACGAACCGTCGTGGGTGCGGCCGGCCGCCACGTGGCTCGCCGCACGGCGGCGCGCACTCGCGGAACTCGGCGCGCTCGAAGGCCCGCTGTTCCTGCTCGCCGAGCGCGCACCGGGCGACGCGGCGATCGGTGCGCGGCTCGCACGCGTGGTCGACCTGCACGACGACGAAGCCGCGCCTCGCGCGGATTCCCCCGCGCCGCCGGCCCCACCGCCGAATGTCGCCCCCACCGACCCCGCACGCGACGCGCTGCTGAACCTGATCGACACGCGGCTCGCGCACATCGCCGACGCCGCCCGTCAAGCCACACCGAAGGAGCCTGCCCCCCATGCGCCTACCTGAACCGCCGGCCGCCTCGATCGCCGCCGCCGCCCTCGCGACCGCCGTCGCGCTGGCCGGCTGCGCGACGTCGTCGATCGATCTGGCGCCGGAGGCGTCCGACCGCCCGTGGCAGCCGCAGACCTCGGCCGCGGGCGACATCGTGCCCGCACCGCCGCGCGCGACCGCGCAAGGCGCGCACGACTACACGCTGCCAGCCACGCCCGCGCTCGCGTCGGTAGCGCCGCCTGCCGCGCTCGATTCCGCGCATGCGTACACGCTGCCCGAGCTGATCGATCTCGCCGAATCGGCGAACCCGCTGACGCGCATCGCATGGAACGACGCGCGCAATGCGGCGCTCGCGGTCGGCATCGCGAAAGCCACCTACCTGCCGAAGCTGTCCGCGACGGCCATGGGCGCGTACCAGGCGAGCCACGGCTCGACGTCGACGATATTCGGCGACTCGTCGAGCGACACGACCGTGCACGGCACGATCTCGGCGCTGTCGCTGCAATGGCTGCTGTTCGATTTCGGCGGCCGCGCGGCGCGCGTCGAAGCGGCCGAACAGGCGTCGATCGCATCGAACGTCGCATTCACGGCCATGCACCAGCAAGTGATCCACGACGTGACCGTCGCGTACTACCGCTACGAAGCCGCGCGCTCGCGCGCACTCAGCGCGCAGCAGGGCCTCGCGAACGCGGACGCGATCCTCGCGGCGTCCCGCGCGCGGCTCAAGCATGGCGTCGGCACGGTCGTCGAGCTCGCGCAGGCGACGCAGAACCGTGCGCAGGCGAACCTCGCGCTCGTACAGGCGAGCGGCACGGAGAGCGACAGCTACCTCGCCCTCGTGTCCGCGCTCGGCATCTCGCCGCTGTCGAAACCGACGATCGCCGCGCTGCCGAAACGGCCGCTGCCGCCCGCGCTCGGTTCGTCGGTCGACGCGATCGTGTCGGACGCGATCGCGCGCCGCCCCGACCTGCAGGGCGCGTTCGCGCTCGAAAAAGCCAATCGCGCGAAGATCAAGGCCGCCGAAGCCGCGTTCATGCCGAAGATATTCCTGTCCGCTTCGACGTCGTATGCGAGCGGCGGCACGGCCATCACCGCACTGCCCGCGATCGGCGACCAGGCGCCGACCGTCAACCTGAACGGCAGCCGCTACGGCGGCGGCGTGTTCCTCGGCGTGACGATCCCGCTGTACGACGGCGGCCTGCGTTCGGCTGTGCTGATGCAGGCGCGCAACGACGCGCAAAGCGCATCCGCGCGCCTCACACGGACCAAGGAGGAAGCCGTCCGCCAGGTCGTCGCCGCGCAGAACGCGGTGCAGACGAGCCTCGCGTCGCACGACGCCGCGACCGCGCTCGTCGATGCCGCGCAGACGAGCTACGATGCGGCGCTGACCGCGTACCGGAACGGCGTCGGCTCGGTCACCGATGCGACGATCGCGCAAAGCCAGTTGCTCGCGGCGCGGAATGCGGAGGTCGACAGCTACGCCGGCGCGCTGTCGGCGGCTGCCGCACTCGCGCTCGCGACCGGGACGATCGGCTCCGCGCAGTAGCGCAACCGCCGCCGGGCGGTTGACGCATGCGCACGCCGCCCACTAGAATGCCGCCCATTCTTTCTTCAGGAACCATCGTGGACAGTTGCAGCACTCCGTTGCGTGCGCCGCTTGCCGCCTGAACGCCTGTCCGACGCAGTTCTCTCCTGCCCCGGCTCGCGTTCCGCGAGCCCGCACGCCTACCCGTTTCACACTGAATGACGCATACGCGCGGTACAGTACCGCGCGATGACGGCTATCGTCGCGTCGCCTTCGGCATTGCGCCACGGCGATGCGAGCCGCTATGCGCGCCTTGCACGGCAGGACAACCATGACTTTCGATTTCGCACTCCGTCTTTTCACCGCGTTCGCCTGCGGCGTCGCCATCGGCCTCGAGCGCCAGATGCGTCAGCGCACGGCCGGCCTGCGCACGATCACGCTCGTCGCGAGCGGCGCGTGCCTGTTCGTCACGCTCGGCGTGTTGACCGGCAACGGCGTCGCGGGCGTCACGCAGATCGCCGCGTACGTCGTGTCGGGCGTCGGCTTTCTCGGCGGCGGCGTGATCATGCGCGACAAGGGCTCGATCCAGGGCATCAACACGGCCGCGACGCTGTGGTGTTCGGCCGCCGTCGGCGTGCTGTCCGGCTCCGGCCATTACGTGCCCGCGCTCGCCGGCACGGGCGTCGTGCTGCTCACCAACACCGTGCTGCGCGGCGTCAGCCAGGCGATCAACGCGACGCCCGTGTCGAACGCCGATCTCGTGCGCGAATACCAGATCACCGTGATCTGCCTCGCCGCCGACGAAGTGCACATCCGCACGCTGCTGTCGAACTCGATGTACGCGAAGCCGCTGTCGTTCCAGAGCCTGACGAGCGAGGACGTGCCCGACCAGCCGGACCGGCCGGACCGGCTGAAGGTGACCGCGACGCTGAAGCTGCATCCGAAGGATCAGCAGAAGCTCGAGCAGATCGCGAGCCGGATGAGCATGGAGAAGAGCATTTCCAGCGTGAGCTGGACCGCGAAGGAAGCGGAGCCGTTGATGGAGTGAGCGGCATGGCGGCCGCCGGATTCGGCGTCGCCGCCCTCGCTCGCGTCAGGCCTCGATGAGCCCGGCCGAGATCGCCTTGACGACCGCCTGGACCTTGTTCGTCGCGCCGAGCTTCTCGAGGATGTTGTTGACGTGGAAGTTGACCGTCCGCTCCGAGATGCTGAGGATCTGGCCGATTTCGCATGCGGTCTTGCCTTCGGCGGTCCAGCACAGCACCTCGCGCTCGCGCGCGGTCAGCGTGACGCCCGCCGCGGGTGACAGCTTCGGCACCATGAAGCGGCTCATCAGCGAATGCGACAGGTTCGCGAGCCAGTTCGTCTGCAGCGTCAGCATATTGATCTCGGCCGGCGTGAGCCGGTCGGCGTGGCGCGCGATGCTCAGCAGCCCGAACGCACCGCGGGCCGCCCAGCTCGACTGCGCGACACCCACCGACAGCCCGAATTCGCGCGCGTCCTGCCACAGCGGGTTCGGATCGATCCGGTCGACATCCGGCCAGACGATCATGTTGGTGCTGTGCGCGCCGTCGCGCACCGTCGAATCGATCTCGATGTAGTTCCGCGCCTGGTAGTGCGCCATCCAGCCATCCGGATAGGTATCGAAGATCGCGACCGACGGTTTCGACACCGGCAGCGGCACGCGAATGCCGTAACAGCAATATTCGAATCCCAGCCGTCTGGAATAGGCGGCGATCCGCTGGAAGAGCTGCTGCTCGTCTTCCGCGGCGCTGAATTGTTGATAGGCATCCTGCCAGCGCAGTTCCATTCGTTCTCCGACAACGTCACGCTGTCATACTTGTCAGGTGCCAGCTCCAGTTCGAGGCTGATACATTCCGCGCATGACTTCACCTTTGCTGCACCCGGTCCCCGGCCCGTCCCCGGACGGCTACGTGCGCCTGTCAGAAGGCGCACTGGCCGCGCTTGTACTCGATCATGTCACAAGCGGCCTCGATACATCGCTGCTCGCGGAACTGCGCGACAACGCGATCGACGCACGCCTCGCCGGCTATACCGAATGGCAGCGCACGGCCCGTGCCGGCGTCCCTTACGTGACGGTCGGCTGGGACTGGTACCTCGAACGCGCAACGGGCACGTTCGTCATCACCGGCGGCGACGTCCGCAGCAACGTAATGGCCGTCGACGCCACGGGTGCCGACATCGGCATGTTCCGCACGGCCGCCGCGCTCGTCGCGCGGCTCGCCTGCATCGACTGGCACGCCGCAGTCGCGTCGGCCCTGCTCGGTCGCAACGACGCCTATCATGCCGGTCCGACGCTCCAGTGACAACCGGCTGCGCATTCATCTGACAATTTCCATGATGCTGGCGCTCTTTATAAGCAAAAGCGCCCGGTTTTTCAATCCCGTCGATCAAGAAACCGTTACCACGTCCTAAATGGCGTCTTTGCGCCGCCCAACCTGTAAGAGTTACCAGTTACCGCCTCCTCGTGCCGCGCGATGTAATGCGTGCATACAAAAGCACAAATCCGAGGACACCATGCGGACCTTCGTTCACGAAGAAGGGCGGTTGCCACACGAACTTGCAGCGGATCTCGGGCGCTACCGGCGCCGCGTGTTCGTCGAACAACTCGGTTGGGAGCTCCCGTCGGCGAACGAAAGCTTCGAGCGCGACCAGTTCGATCGCGACGATACCGTGTACGTGTTCGCGCGAAATGCCGGCGGCGACGTGTGCGGATGTGCGCGCCTGCTGCCCACGACGCGCCCGTATCTGCTGCAGTCGCTGTTCGCCGACCTGATCGCCGCAGACATGCCGCTGCCGCAATCGGCGGCCGTCTGGGAGCTGTCCAGGTTCGCGGCGACCGACGACGAAGGCGGGCCGCGCAATGCCGAATGGGCCGTGCGACCGATGCTCGCGGCCGTGGTCGAATGCGCGGCGCAGCTTGGCGCGCGGCAGTTGATCGGCGTGACATTCGCGAGCATGGAGCGGCTGTTCCGCCGGATCGGCATACACGCGCACCGCGCAGGCCCGCCGAAGCAGGTGGACGGACGTCTGGTGGTCGCGTGCTGGATCGATATTGATCCGCAAACGTTTGCGGCACTAGGAATCGAGCCGGGGCAGGCAGCCCGGCAAGCCATCGCCGCCTGAGCCGGAACGCGCGTTTCCGTCCGGGCGGCATCGTAACGAAGGAGAACCAACGTGGACCAGTCTCAGGTCTTTCGCGCGATGATGCCCGGGTTGACGAGCGCCAGCGGCGCCCGCATCGCGGTCGCCTATCCGTCGTTTCCCAGGCCGCTGCCGCTCGTGCGGCTCGACCGCCGCGGGCTCGTGTTTCGTGCCGTCGGCGCCGCGCCGCTCGTCTGCGGGCTGCCGCGCGCGGCGACGCTGCTGGTCGCGGACGAGCCGCTTTGCTCGCTGCGCCTCGTGATCCGCGATATCGCCCCGGCCGGCGAGGGCCGCCACGACCTGACGATGCAGCCGTCCGGCGCCGCCGGCGACGAATTGCTGTGGCATGCGCTACGCGACCACGCACCTTACCGGCAGATTCAACACCCGCTCGCGCCCGTCGGCGCGCCCCTCGCCGCGGCGAGCGAACCGCACGCGGCGGCCGGTGAAGCCGGGCCGCGCCCGGCGCGGCGCGCGGCGTTCCGCCTGCCGTGCCACAGCGACGCGCTGTTCTTCGCGGACTGGCTCGAATATCACTTCGACGAGTTGCGCGCGCTGTCGCAACAGCACGGGCCGCAACTGCAGCTCAACCAGCTCGAGCGGCAGGTTGCCGACGACGAGGTTGGCGTGCGCTTCGTCTACGACATCGACGGACACGCGACGCGGCATGCGCTGACCGACTGCGCGCGCGAGGCCTGTGCGTGGATCGAGACGGAAATGCGCGACAAGTACGCGCTGCCTGTCGCGCAGGAACGGTTCGGTGCGTTTGCGGCGCACGCGCGGGCTGGCGGAATGTGAGTGCGGTATCGGTTGCATCGACGCGAGGCGGCCGGTACGGCAGCAAGTTGCATCGATACAACGGGGGCTTGCCAACCCTCGGGTTTTCCCTTAAATTTATGTCTGTCTCCTCCATGTCTCCAAACATGGATTCAGCCCGCTCAAGCAGCGGGCTTTTTTATTGCCTGTGCGAATTGCGGGGCCATACCGCCCGACGCCCTCTGCCAGAGCATTCCGGCGCGCCACAATCCGAATCGGTCGGATTATCATCGGCGGGACTGCCACGCCCCCCCCCGAGTCCAACTTGCACGCCCATCTGCGCATTGCCCGCCCGGTTGGCAACCTTGCCAGAACAGAGCGCATGTATCGCGACGCCCTCGAATTGTCGGTGCTCGCGCGCTTCGAAGATCACGACGGTTTTTCCGGCGTGATGCTCGGACGCGAAGGACTCGACTACCACTTCGAATTCACGCACTGCCCGGACCATCCGATCGCCCCGTCTCCGACGCCCGAAGACCTTATCGTCTTCTACCTGCCCGATCGTCCGGCATGGGAAGCTGCCTGCGAGCGTGCGACCGCGCACGGCTTCATGCCTGTAATGTCGTTCAATCCGTACTGGGACATATCGGGCCAGACATTCGAGGATGCCGACGGCTACAGGATCGTGCTGCAGAACGCCGCATGGCGCTGACGGCCCGATGTACGTGAGCCATTACGCGCCGGCGCCGCCGCCGGGGCGCGCGACATACACGACGTGCCGCCGAAGCGCATGCCCTTCCGGCAAATAGGGTCGCCATTGCACAGCGGCTCATCGGTTGGTGGGACAGGCAGATCGTCTATACGTTGGCCGGATCACGCGAGAGGTTCATCAGCAAGATTGAGGTTCTCAAGCAGATTTCTGAAATAGCTGCCAATCTTGAAAGGGACGAACTTGCGCCGGACTTCGAAACCCTTCTGCCCCCCGTCGAACACGAACCTGACTCGATGCTGGCGCGACAGATTGAACTGGTCGATGGCACTAGGAGCGATTACGCAACAGCCAGACGGGAACAATGGCGCGCTCACGAACAGCGTTACATCTGGTCCACCACCCGCCTTGATATGGCTGCGCGTCTCATCCGATACGACAGCATTCTCGAGGAAGCATGGAAGGACACCCGGCGGCTCAACCCCAGATAACCACATGCCTTGCGTTGCGAGAGACCCCGCCGAGTCAGGACTTCCAGCGCTTCGCGCCGGCCCGTTGGCGTGCTCATTTTTTTTGGCTGAATTCCTTCAGGCCGTCGATGACCAGCAATTGCTCCGCAATCAGGCGCTTAAGCCGCTTGTTCTCCGATTCCAGATCCTTGAGCCGACGGGTGTCGGCCACATCCATGCCGCCGAACTTGTTGCGCCAACGATAGAACGTCTGTTCCGAGAATGTTGTGGCGCTTGCACAGATCCTTCACAGTCTCGTCCTGGCTCTCGGCCTCGCGCAAGATTCGGATGATCTGCTCGTCGGTAAATCGCTTCTTCATCGAGTTCTCCTTGCCTCCAGGATAAAAGAGAACTCACTTGCCAAATGGCTACAAGAAACGGCTCAGGTCACCGCCCCAAAACCCGCTCCACCAACCTCACGAAATAACTCGCCCCCACCGGCAGCAACGCATCGTTGAAGTCATAACTGGCGTTATGCAGCAGGCAAGGCCCGCCGCCATGCCCATGCACGTGATGATCGCCCGCCCCGTTCCCGAGGAACGCATAACAACCCGGCTTCTCGCGCAGCATGAACGAGAAATCCTCCGCCGCCATGGTCGGATCGACGGCGGCGTTCACATGCGCGTCGCCCACCAGCTCGCGCATCACCGCCACCGCCACCGCGGTCTGCTCGGCGTCGTTCACGGTAGCCGGATACTGGCGCTGGAAATCCACCTCGCTCTCGCAATCGAAGGCCGCGGCCGTCCCGGCCACCACGGCGCGCATGCGCGTCTCGATCAGGTCGAGCGCCGCATCGGAGAAGGTCCGCACCGTGCCGCCGAGCCAGGCATCGGTCGGCACCACGTTCATCGCCTCGCCCGCATGCACCTGCGTGACCGACAGCACCGCGCCGTCGATCGGATTTCGGTTGCGCGTGACGATCCCCTGCAGAGCACTCAGCACCTGCCCCGCCGCGAACACCGGATCGCGGCCCAGGTGCGGCATGGCCGCGTGGCAGCCGGCACCGCGCAAGTTGATCCGGAACAGGCTGGTCGATGCCATCAGCGGCCCCGGCCGCACCGCAAAATCGCCGGCCGCGATGCCAGGCCAGTTGTGCAGCCCAAACACGGCATCCACCGGGAAACGCTCGAACAGGCCGTCCTCGATCATCGCGCGCGCGCCGCCGCCCGACTCCTCGGCCGGCTGGAAGAACAGCTGTACGGTGCCGTCGAACTCGCCATGCCGCGCCAGATGGCGCGCGGCCCCCAGTAGCATGGTGGTGTGCCCGTCGTGGCCGCAGGCATGCATCGCGCCGGGCACCGTCGAACGATGCGCGAAGGTGTTGGCCTCCTGCACGGGCAGCGCATCCATGTCCGCGCGCAGGCCGATCGCGCGCGCGCTGCCGCCGCGCTTCAAGGTGCCGACCACGCCGGTGCGGCCGATGCCGCGCGTGACGGCATAACCCCATTGCTCGAGCCGCTCGGCAACGAGTTCGGCGGTACGGAACACGTCGTAGCCCACCTCGGGATGGGCATGGATATCGCGGCGTATCGCCGTCAGTTCGTCGGCGTGCGCGACGATGGAATCGATCAGTTTCATGCGGATGGGAGCGCTTTGTCGGTCGTCGCGGCACGGCGGCGGGACGGTTCATGCCGCCCGCCGCCGTGCCGCGAGGCATCAGATATGGAACAGCTGCGCCACCAGGGTCGCGCCGATGAAGGTGCCGGCATTGGCCACGAAGGACACCAGCACGATGCGCCAGCCGAGCCGGCGGAAGGCCGGGATGTCCTTGGCGATCGACAGCCCCGCGAACACCAGCATCGGCGTGGTCACCCCGAGGAAATCGTTGTGCGAGCTGAGCGCGGCGATCTGCGAAGCCCACGGGCACCACGGCGAGGTCAGGAACATCGCCACCACCGATACCCAGCAGACCGCCGGAATCCGCCGTCCCGTCACGCGCGCCAGCGCATCGCCGACGATCGTCGCGCACACCATGATCGCGATCCCCGGCAGTCCCGCCAGCGGTGTGGTGCCGTGGGCGATCCAGTCGCACACCAGCGCCATCGCGGCCGTCACGATCCAGGCCAACAGCTTGCCGCCGTAGCCGAGCGCGGGCGCCTCGGTCCGCACGTCGCGCAGCGACGGGCTGGCCACTTCGGGCTGCGCCGATGCCTTGGTGGTGCGGCCGATCAGCGGCTCCAGCACGCGATAGCCCCAGACCGCGAGCGGCAGCGAGATGAACAGCGTGAAGTAGGTACCGATGGTGGTGGTGATCAGGTTGCTGGCCGCGGCGAACGCGAGCACCGATTTCGCCGTCTCCGGGTCCTGCTGCGCGGCGATCGCGCCCGAGGCCGCCGCCATCATGCTGCCCGAGCCGACACCCGAGCCCATCGCCAGCGCGAGCGGATCGAAGATGCCGAGGCTGCTCACGAAACCCGCGAACACGGCGATGAAGACCGCACCGAACACTGTGCCGGTCAGGTACTCGGCCAGCACGCCGCGGCCCTCGGCCGAATCCATGCCGTACTTCTCGCCGATGATCGCCAGGCTCGGCTCGCGGCCCACCGAGAAGGTCGCGCCAATCGCCTCGCGCTTGATGCCGAGCAGCAACGCGAGCGGCAGGCCGAGCAGGATGGTGCCGACGAAGTGGCCGAATTCCTGGAAGGCCAGTGCCCAGCCCGCCGACGCCAGCTTGGGCAGCGCGCTGCCCACCATCAGCCCGAGCTTGGAGACGAACAGCAGCAGCGCCGGCTGCAGGATCGCGGCCGCGAAGAACTGGTCGGGCACGCTCAGGCGCGCACTGCTGTTCCAGCGCGCGCTGGCCAGCCCCACCGCGGCGCCGAGCAGCAGCGCCCAGATCATCGGCAGCAGCACGACCTTGCCCGGTCCGAGCTTGAACGTGAACGAGCCGATCCATTCGGCGACCAGCAGGATGCCGGCCGCGTAAAGCAGGACCTTGGCGGTGGCCGCGCCGCCAAGCTCGCGGCGCTCGATACCCAGTGCGTGTTCCATGACGAATCTCCCCTTGAAGCCCGGCTGCCGTCGAATGCGGGCCGGTGGTTACAGATAACCGAACGCGGTGGGCGGCGCTTCGGCCGTCTCGACCCACACGCTCTTGGTCTGCGTGTATTCGTACAGCGCCTCGACTCCGCTCGAGCGGCCGTAGCCGCTCATGCCGTAGCCGCCGAACGGGGAGGCCACGTTGATGGTCTTGTAGCCGTTGACCCAGAAGGTGCCGGCATTCACCTGCGCGGCCACGCGATGCGCGCGCGCCACGTCGGTGGTCCAGGCCGCGCCGGCCAGGCCGAAGTCGGTGTCGTTGGGGGTCGCGACCCCCTCGCCCTCGGTGTCGAACGGGATGGCCGCCACCACCGGCCCGAAGATCTCGGTGCGCGCGACCTCCATCGCGTTCGACACGCCGGTCAGCACGGTCGGCGCCACGAAGTAGCCGCCGCGGCCCTCTCCGACACGCTCGGCCGAGCCGCAGGCGAGCGTGGCGCCAGCCGCCACGCCGCGCGCGATCATCGACATCACGTGGTCGTACTGCTTGCGATTGTTGATCGGGCCCACCTCGGTCGCATCGTCGAGCGGTGCGCCGACACGGATCTTCTTCGCCCCGGCAGCCACCATCGCGACGAATTCGTCGTAGACGGCACGCTGCACCAGCAGACGCGAGCCGGCCACGCAGCTCTGGCCCGCGCCGGCGAAGATCGCCGCCTGGGCGGTCAGCGCGGCGCGCTTGAGGTCGGCGTCGGCGAACACGATATTGGCCGACTTGCCGCCCAGCTCCAGCACGCACGGCAGCACGCGGCGCGCGGCGGCCTCGGCAATGCGCGCGCCGGTGGCCGGCGAGCCGACGAACACCACCTTGCTCACCACGCGATGCGCGATCGCGGCCTGCCCGGAGGTGTGACCGAAGCCGGCCAGCACGTTGACCAGGCCGCTCGGCAGCCCGGCCCGCTCGCCAAGCCTGGCGACCGCCAGCGAGGTGAAGGGCGTCAGCTCCGAGGGCTTGAGCAGCACGCCGTTGCCCATCGCCACCGCGGGCGCCACCTGCCAGCCGCAGGTGAACACCGGCGCGTTCCAGGGCGTGATCTGCAGCACCACGCCGGCCGGCTCGCGGCGCGTGTAGTTGAGGTGCGAGGTCGGCACCGGGATCACGCTGCCGTAGAACTTGTCGGTCCAGCCCGCGTAGTACTCGAACATCTCGGCGACCTTTGCCACCTCGCCCCGGCAGTCGCGGATCGGCTTGCCCGAGCCCAGCGCCTCCAGCCGCGCGATCGCCTCGGCCTCGGCGCGGATCGCGCGCGCCACCTCCTGCATCACGCGGCCGCGCGCGGCATGCGTAAGCGCCCACCATTCGCGCTGCGCGCGGCGCGCGCTTTCGGCGGCATGGTCGATCACGGCTGCGCCGGCGTCGCGATAGGCGAGCGTGGCCTCGCCCGTCGCCGCATCGTAAAGCTGGATCGTGTCGCCCTGGCCGGCGACGAGTTCGCCGTCGATATACGAGCCGATCGTGGCGGCACCGGGGAAGAAATGCGCGAAGGCGGCGAGCAACTCGTCTGCGTGCTGGGTCATGTCAGGTTTCCGTATATGTGAGTCGAGCGGGATCGTGTCGCGGGCTGCTGGGCCTCAGGCAGGGTCGAGAAAGTCGACGATGCGGTTGAAGTCCTCGCCGTCGGCGACGAATACCTCGCTGGCGGCCCACACGCGCGCCGCCTCGCGCGCTACCGGCGCGACGCTGTCGAACTGGTCGAGCAGGCCCAGCGCGAGCCGCACGTCCTTGCGCATCAGCTTCATGGTGAAACCGGAATCGAACTTGCCGTTGAAGATCCAGGTCGGGTAGTTGGTCAGCGTCGCGCTGTTGCGGCCAGAGCCGCCGTTGAGCGCCTCGACCAGCTTTTCCGGATCGACGCCGGCCGCGCGCGCGGTGCGCACCGCCTCGCTGGCGGCCAGCAGGTGCACGCCGGTCAGCAGATTGTTGAGCAGCTTGGTGACGTGGCCGGCGCCCACCGGGCCCACATGCACGCGCTTGGCGCTGATCACCGCGAGGATCGGCTCAATGGCCGCGATATTGCTGTCCGAGCCGCCCAGCACCATGGTCATGGTGGCGGTGGCCGCGCCCTTCGGGCCGCCGCTCACCGGACCGTCGACGAAGCCGATGCCGCGCTCGGCCAGGGCCGCCGCCACGCGCCGCGTGCTGTCCGGATCGGCCGTGGTGGTGTCGATCACGATGCTGCCCGGCCTGGCGTTCTCGAGCACGCCGCCCGCGCCCAGCACCACCGCCTCGACCACCGCCGAGGTCGGCAGCGACAGCAGCAGCACGTCGGCGTCGCGCGCGATCTCGGCCACCGAATCGCGCGCCGACAGCACCTCCTGCCCGGCCAGCGCTAGCGCCACGCCAGGCGCCGCGTCGTAGCCGAGCACCGTGTAATCGCCGCGCCGCAGCGAACCGGCCATGCCGCGCCCCATGTTGCCCAGACCGATCACGCCCACCGTTTTCATCCGACGACTCCCGTTAGCTGTTGGTTCGAGGCCGGCGCGCCAGATTGCGCACGCCTTGCATGGTCACGATGTTCGGTCGGGCAATCCGTATAATCAATCAACGCCAATATTGATATTGTTCTCTTTTTTAGAACACCAGAATCATGAGCGATACCCTTACCGACAGCCGGATCGTCTATTTCTACGAGGCCGTGCGCTGCGGCACGATCCGCGCCGCGGCCGACTGGCTCGACGTGGCGCCCTCGGCCGTGAGCCGCCAGATCGGGCTGCTGGAGAAGGAGCTCGACGCCATCCTGATGGAGCGCCACGCGCGCGGCGTGACGCCCACCGAGGCGGGACGCTGCGTGATCGAGTATTTCCGCGAGCAGCTCGCGCACCGCGACGATCTGATCTCGCGCCTGCAGGAGCTGCGCGGGCTCAAGACCGGGCAGGTCAGCCTGGTGCTCGGCGAGGGCTTCGTCTCGGATCTACTGGCCGGGCCAATGCAGCAGTTCTGCCGGCAGTTCCCCGGGATCCACGTCAACCTCGACGTGGGCAGCACCAACGACGTGATCCGCAAAATCTCTAACGATGAGGGCGAGATCGGCCTGGTCTACAACCCGCCCGCCGAGCCCAAGCTCGTGTCGCGCGCCTCGAAGCGGCAGCCGATGATGGCGATCGTCGGCCCCGACTTCCCGCGCCGCAGCCACAAGGTGTTGACGGTGCAGCAGCTCGCCACCTACCCGCTGGCGGCCACCCACCCCTCCTACGGCACGCGGCAGATGATGGAGGCCGTGGAATACGCCGAGCACGTGCGGCTCGGACCGATCGTCACCACCAATTCCTTCGCGATCCTGAAGGAGTTCGTGAAATCGGGACTCGGCATCGCGGTGATGCCAGCCTTCGCGGTGGCGGCCGAACTGCAGGCCAAGGAGCTGTTCGCGATCGAGATCGCCCATCCGATCCTCGAGAACGCCGAGGCGCACATGGTCACGCGCGTGGGCCGCAAGCTCTCGGTGGCCGCCAACAAGATGCTGCAGATGATGACGGGGCAGATGCGGGCGTTCCGCTAGTGTCCCGTTCCGCTGATTCGCGAACAAAGTCTATGCAGCTTTTCGAGGATGGAGTCGGCTGAGGCGGTCCAGACGAACGGTTTGC
>NZ_JBNCAB010000045.1:0-58600 GCF_049805555.1 Burkholderia sp. DN3021
GGGCCGCCCGGCTGCAGCGGCGCGCGCGGGGCGGCCGACGTGGCGCCGGCAGCGGCGCTGCGCATGCCGGCCTTCGGATCGAGGACGAACTGGACTTCGATCGGCGCGTTCCAGAAATCCCGGGCCAGATCGGAGATCCGGCCCGAAAACTGGCTCTTGACCCAGTCCAGCTTGAAGCGGTTCGGCGCGGCGATGGACAGCGTGTTCGCCGACGCATCGAAGGCCACCGGGGCCAAGGGTTTGATCCACGTCACGTACTGCTGGGGCGTCAGCTCGCGCTCCAGCAGTGCGGAACAGTGTTGCCAGAAATCGTTCATCAAGTAGCTGTCGTTTTTTGCATGCACAGCGCGGCTCGCCGGCGCCCTTGTCGCGGTGGCGCAACAAGGCCCGAAGCGGTCGTGCGAGCGTGCCTCGGACGCCTGCGTCACAGTCGTGCAGAGGCAGGCGAGAGCCGGGGCGGCGTGCGGGATTCTTGGAGATAAGGCGAGATTCTAACGCCAAACGCGGCCACAGCGGGACTTATCCACAGGCTGGATTTGTGGGTCGCGGGGCCGGATCGGCGCGGGCCGGCACAGGCGCGTGACGCGTAAAGTATTGACCGTCAAGAGAAAAACGGTTTAAATAGCGGGTTCCGCGAAAACCAATCCTGTATTCCCGGCGATTGCGTTCGCCCGAATGCCTCCGGTTAAGGGCACGCGGTCCCCTGAATTTCGACATTCTCGAACAAGTGAGAACATCATGAAACGTACTTACCAACCGTCCGTGACGCGCCGCAAGCGCACCCATGGCTTCCGTGTCCGCATGAAGACGGCAGGCGGCCGCAAGGTCATCAACGCTCGCCGCGCGAAGGGCCGCAAGCGCCTCGCCATCTAAGGCGGGTTGCACGCTGTGTCCGCCGTCCGCAGTCCTGCGGAAGGTGCCGTCGAGCCGGGTGCGAATCCGTCGCAGACGAAAGCCGCCTTCCCGAAAGCTGCGCGACTTCTGAAAACGGATGAATTTTCATCCGTTTTTCGTTTGCGCCCCTGGCGGCGTTCCGCGCACTTCGTGATTTACGGCAAGCCGACCGGTCAGCCCGCGCGTCTGGGGCTCGTCATCGGCAAGAAGTATGCGCCGCGTGCAGTCACGCGTAACCTCGTGAAGCGGCTGGCGCGCGACGCGTTTCGCTTGCGCCGGGCCGAGTTCGCCGGTTACGACCTGCTGCTGCGGCAGCACACGCGCTTCGACAAGAAAGCGCTGCCGAGCGCGGCTTCCGCCCCGCTCGCGGCGATGTGCGCGGCCGAAATCCGCGAGCTGCTCGACAGGGCAGTCCGGGAGATCGCCCGCCGTGCGTCGAAGCCCGCGTCCGAGTGACGCATCCGTGCCCGGTGCGGCGTTCGCGCCCGCCCGGCCGGTTTTGACGCGGCGCCGAACGGCGCCGCCCAAGGTATGGAAACGGTCTTGATCGCGTTGCTGCGCTTCTACAAGGTTGCCGTGAGCCCCCTGCTCGGCAACCGTTGCCGTTTTTATCCTTCCTGTTCGGATTACGCGCGCGAGGCAATCCAGTATCATGGCGCCGCGCGCGGCACGTATCTCGCCGTCAGGCGCGTGTGCCGATGCCATCCGTTTTCCGCGGGCGGCATCGACCTCGTCCCGCCGCCCAACTCCGACACCCGCGCTCGCGGCGAAGCCGACGCGCGGTCCCATCGACTCTGAGACAACGCATGGATATCAAACGCACCGTCCTATGGGTGATCTTCTTCATGTCAGCTGTCATGCTGTACGACAACTGGCAGCGTTCCCATGGACGCCCGTCGATGTTCTTCCCGAGCGCCACGCAGACGGCCCCCGCGGCCGCTGCCGGCGGCGCATCGGGCACGGGCGCGACGACGACCGCAGGTGAAGTGCCCGCCGCCGCAGCCGGCACCGCACCGTCGACGACGGCACCGGCCGCCCAGGCGCAGCTCGTGAAGTTCTCGACCGACGTCTACGACGGCGAAATCGACACGCGCGGCGGCACGCTCGCGAAGCTGACGCTGAAGAAGCAGGGCGACGGCAAGCAGCCCGACCTGTACATCACGCTGTTCGACCACACGGCCGGCCACACGTATCTCGCACGCTCGGGCCTGCTCGGCGGCGATTTCCCGAACCACAACGACGTCTACACGCAGGTGAACGCCGGCTCGACGTCGCTGACGGGCGACCAGAACACGCTGAAGCTGTCGTTCGAATCGCCGGTGAAGGGCGGCGTGAAGGTCGTCAAGACCTACACGTTCACGCGCGGCAGCTACGTGATCGGCGTCGATACCAAGATCGACAACGTCGGCACGGCGCCTGTCACGCCGACGGTCTACATGGAACTCGTCCGCGACAACACGGCCGTCGAAACGCCGATGTTCTCGCACACGTTCCTCGGGCCGGCGGTCTATACGGACGCGAAGCACTTCCAGAAGATCGACTTCAGCGACCTCGACAAGAACAAGGCGAACTTCGAGAAGTCCGCCGACAACGGCTGGGTCGCGATGGTGCAGCACTACTTCGCGTCGGCATGGATTCCGCAGTCGGGCGTGAAGCGCGACATCTACGCTGAAAAGATCGATCCGGCGCTGTACCGCGTCGGCGTGAAGCAGCCGGTCGCGGCGATCGCCCCGGGCCAGTCGGCCGACGTGCAGGCACGCCTGTTCGCCGGTCCGGAAGAAGAGCGCATGCTCGAAGGCATCGCGCCGGGCCTGGAGCTCGTGAAGGACTACGGCTGGGTGACGATCATCGCGAAGCCGCTGTTCTGGCTGCTCGAGAAGATCCACGGCTACGTCGGCAACTGGGGCTGGGCGATTGTGCTGCTGACGGTGCTGATCAAGGCCGTGTTCTTCCCGCTGTCGGCCGCGAGCTACAAGTCGATGGCGCGCATGAAGGAAATCACGCCGCGCATGCAGGCGCTGCGCGAACGCTTCAAGAGCGATCCGCAGAAGATGAACTCCGCGCTGATGGAGCTGTACAAGACCGAGAAGGTCAATCCGTTCGGCGGCTGTCTGCCGGTCGTGATCCAGATCCCGGTGTTCATCTCGCTGTACTGGGTGTTGCTCGCGTCGGTCGAAATGCGCGGCGCGCCGTGGATTCTGTGGATTCACGACCTGTCGCAGCGCGATCCGTTCTTCATCCTGCCGGTGCTGATGGCCGTGTCGATGTTCGTGCAGACGAGCCTGAACCCGACGCCGCCGGACCCTGTCCAGGCGAAGATGATGAAGTTCATGCCGATCGCGTTCTCGGTCATGTTCTTCTTCTTCCCGGCCGGCCTCGTGCTGTACTACGTCGTGAACAACGTGCTGTCGATCGCGCAGCAGTACTACATCACGCGCAAGCTCGGCGGGGTCAAGAAGAAACCGGCCTGACGTCCTTGGCACACGCGGGCGGCGAGCCGCTCGCGATGCGCGCAAAAAACAAAGCCGCATGGTTCGCCCATGCGGCTTTGTTGTTTCTTGGCGGCGGCGCGCGGTGTGCGATGCGCGAGCCGCTCCCGGTCAGGATTTCTTCGTTTCGATTTTCGGTTCGCCGTAGAACTGCTCGACCAGTTCCTGAACGAGGTAGCGGTGATGCGGAGACAGTGCCTCGATCTTCGACGCGAGTTCGATCGTTTCGGGCGTCGGCGGATAGCGTTCGTCGCGCGGCAGCGGTTGCGGCGTCGGGCGTTCGATCACGCTCGGCGACGGCCCGTAATGCAGCCAGTGCAGGTCGACGCGCAGCCATTCGGCGAGCGTTTCGAGTTTGTCCGACGTCGGAATCGTTCGGCCCGTCAGCCATTTGTGCGCGGTTTGCGGCGAAACGGGATGCGTTCCGCGGTGACGCAGATTGAACTTGTTCGCAAGCTCCGTCGCGCCGGCGACCTTCTCCGGACTGCGCCGCAGGGCGAATTTCAGGCGTTCCGAGAACGCGGCTTTTTCTTCGGATGTCGGCATGGGGGAGATTGTGCAATTCCACCGACGTCTTTCAGACAACCATATGAGATAAACATATCTCGTTCGGACTAATCCCGGACTTGCGCAGGATGAGCAGCGGAATTGAGGGACGCAGTGTCAGGCCGCTCCGGCAGGCAGACTTGTCCGAAACGGTGGCTGTGTCATCGCGCTGGGTTGATACTCGACTTATCCCCCGTGGGATAAATTCGGGTGAATCCGAATCCCGCGTGGCGCCCGGTGGCGTGTGAGCCGGCACGCTACAATGCCGGCGTTCCGATGCCCGAACTGTTGCGCGGGCGCACCACTCACTGCCTGATCACCCGATTCATCCGATTCCCATGCTCGCTACCGATTCCGATCCGATCGTCGCCATTGCCACTGCTGCCGGCCGGGGCGGCATCGGCGTCGTCCGCGTGTCGTTCGGGCGCGGCGGCGAGGCGGCCGCGCTGCCGCTGATCGACGCGCTGTGCGGGCAGAAGCTCGCGCCGCGCCATGCGAGCTACGTGCCGTTCCTCGACGAGCACGGCGCGCCGCTCGACCGCGGGATCGCGCTGTATTTCCCGGCGCCGCATTCGTATACCGGCGAGCATGTGCTCGAGCTGCAGGGGCACGGCGGGCCGATCGTGATGCAACTGCTGCTGCAGCGCTGCCTGGATGCGGGGCGCGCCTTCGGGCTGCGGCTCGCGGAGCCGGGCGAGTTCACGCGGCGTGCGTTCCTGAACGACAAGCTCGACCTCGCGCAGGCCGAGGCGGTTGCCGACTTGATCGAGGCAAGCACCGAGGCGGCGGCGCGCTCGGCCGGGCGTTCGCTCGATGGCGCGTTCTCGCGGCAGATCCATGCGCTCGTCGAAGACGTGATCACGCTGCGGATGCTGGTCGAGGCGACGCTCGATTTTCCGGAAGAGGAGATCGACTTTCTGGAGGCCGCCGATGCACGCGGCAAGCTCGCGAAGATCCGCGCGCAGCTCGCGCACGTGCTCGGCGATGCGCGGCAGGGTGCGCTGCTGCGCGAGGGATTGTCGGTCGTCCTTGCCGGACAGCCGAACGTCGGCAAGTCGTCGCTGCTGAATGCGCTGGCCGGCGCGGAACTGGCGATCGTCACGCCGATCGCCGGGACGACGCGCGACAAGGTTGCGCAGACGATCCAGGTCGAAGGGATTCCACTGCACATCATCGATACGGCCGGGTTGCGCGAGACGGAGGATGAAGTCGAGCGGATCGGGATTGCGCGCACGTGGAGCGAGATCGAGCGCGCGGACGTCGTGCTGCATCTGCTCGATTCGCGCACGGGGCTGACGCCGGATGACGAGACGATCGCCGCGCGGTTTCCGGGCGGCGTGCCGGTGGTGCGGGTGCTGAACAAGACGGATCTGACCGGCGTGCCGGCTTGCGTCGAGCATCCGGCGGCGGAAGGGGATCTGACCGAGGTGCATCTGTCGGCGAAGCGCGGCGACGGGATCGACATGCTGCGCGCGGAACTGCTGCGGATCGCGGGGTGGCAGGCGGGGGCCGAAGGCGTGTATCTCGCACGCGAGCGGCATTTGATCGCGTTGCGAGCGGCGCAGGAGCATCTGGCGCAGGCGGCGGATCATGCGGAGCAACGGGCGCAGTCGCTGGATCTGTTTGCCGAGGAACTGCGGCTCGCGCAGGAACAGCTCAATGCGATTACCGGGGAGTTCACTTCGGACGATCTACTGGGGGTGATTTTCAGCAGGTTCTGTATCGGGAAATAGAAGCGAAAAGGATTGCAGGGCGGGAATGGCACAGCCATCGCCCGGCAATAGAACGTGCCTGCATCCGCGTGACGACTGCAAGTCAGATTGACACTGTGGTTTTACAGATGCGGACGGGCCGCTAGCATCCGATCGATAAACGATGGCGGCAGCGATATATATACGGAATCATCTCCGCCGTCACCTTTTGAAAAGGACACGTAGGCCTCGCTATAACTATTCCAGGAAATTTCGGGAATCGGTATGCTGAATGTGTGCTGGGCTATTAACCTCCCAGTTTGTGCGATGTATACGCGACCAACATACCGCGAATCTCCACCCGGAACCCAAGCTAAAAGGCACAGGTCGGCAAGATACATCCCATCTGGAGATGTCGACGTTCTACACTCTTCCCCTCGAGGCGTTCGGTCAAAGGCAAAGGTACCAACCAGTGCCATGATGAGCAGTGTATGAGTAATTTTCAAAGAAATCGTCATGATTTATTGTTGAATTTGATCATAGTGAAATTTCTATGGGAGGGGAGATTGGGATGAATTTTTTGTCAGAGTAGATGATAAAGTCGCCGCCTCTGTCATGTATCTTAGACCATTTTCTAAAATCGATATTTTCTACCGGATAGTGGACGTTCCCCTTGATGAGTGAGTCGCCTCTGGCGACGGCGTATTTGACATATGGGATATGCTCGGAGTTCGAGAATGCAGCGATTGCACTATATGGAACAATGATGACGCCGTCGCTACTCCAATGTCCTAAGTATTGGGATCGCTCATTAGATTTATCGGTGAATGTATAGTTGTCTTTCACATACACCCACACTCCGGTCACTTCAGCTATTGTTCTGTGTGAATCCACGTCCCACGAGAAGCGCGCGCTTCCGAGCGCCACATAGATATTGAAGGACCCGAGTGCTCCGGATAGGTCGTCAGGTACACCATTGTTGCGAAGTTGTGCATCTAGTTGAGTTTCGATTTTCTGCCCAAACGTGCTGTCTACTTTTGAGTATTGAAATTGGAATCTTCGGTGCAAATCGCGAAGATCATTGCCACATATGTCGTCGGTGTAGAGTCGCGCTGCGCAGTCTTTATGCGGGATCAGCAGTTTGTAAAGCTGGATTCTGGATTTTGGTGAGCGAATCATTTCATTAATAAGGTGGTCGAATTGCCGCTTCGCTCGGGGGAAGCGCGGAATCCAATCCAATTTAATGGTAGACATGTCATACATGTCGGATGGATATGGTTTTCCATATTGATTGATTTCTAACGACTCATCCGAAGAAGTCCGTGAATAATTTAATTTTCCAGAGAACCATCGCTCCATAAGTTTGGCAGATGTCGGAAGGTACATTTTGCGCATTGCTGCGGGAATCTCTTGAATATCGAACGCTGGTACGGGATCGCCCTTTTTTAGTTTCACGATGGCGGGTTTGGGAGGGGGGGGAGGCATTTAGCCAAACTTGAAAGCGTGCCAGCGCCTTGCCGGCCCTTTCCAAGTCATCAACCATTTTGTCAAGCGAATCGCGCTTGGGCGTGGCGGAGGAATGTTTGAGTTCAGTTGCGTTCGATTTTTGTTGCATCGGAAGCGGTGGCGCAGGTTTATCCATGGATAACGAGATGTTTGGAACAATCTTGCATCCATCAGCACCGTCATGGAGTTTCCACTTCCAAAAAATTTTATTTATCGTGAAATAGGGAATTTTTTCCTTGTTTGATGGCATTTCTATTTTAGATCCGGTGATGTTGGGCGGTTTGCGCGATGCCTGTTACGCTAGCGTGATCGCACCCGTAAAATCAATCGGACTAGTTCGAAATCGTTGTTAACGTGACTGGGTTTGGGGCCAAATATTCTTGGGGTTTTCTTGGCCGTCTAAGCGCACCGGGATCGTGAGGCCGTCGATAGGTATGCAGATATTCAAAGGAGTTGCGACTTTTTATTTTTCTTGGCAAGGTGGCGGTCGGGCGTTAGCTATCATTGTGCTGGCGTCAACGGTGGCCGGCGCAGCGGGTATTCCACGGGTAGAATATCCCGTTGCGGTCGGTGATATGCGAGTCGCGGGGAATGTCTATTACCCGGTCCGGAATGGCTCATTTCGCGAGTGGTAGCGGCGTCATCATCGAGGCGGCGATTTTGTTATTTTTTCGGACTACTGCTAAGTGACGTTGCAGGAACCCATCAAACTTCGGCTCACATGAATCTTCGTATTAATGATTCGGGCGTGTTGTTAATGATAGCCCTCCTGACGATAATATTGCCCGTTGTCGTGCTCGCTTCGGCAGTGAGATTGCTGAATGCTTTCTTATCTGGCTCAAGAGGTTGGGCTGATGTTATTGCGAGTGAGATTAGGATTTTCATTCGGCGCGCATTCGTTTCGGCTGCCGTCGTCACTGTCCTCGGGTTTGGCTGAAGCTACTGGAAAGACGTACAACTGCGCGCGATTTGCGATTCACGCGAACAAAAGATCGAGCGTTCTTCGCACGGTGGCTATTGGGCACGGTACTGTTATTTTGGAGATACGATCGTTCTCAGGCTCTACGACAGGGGGGGGGCGAGCACCTCGTCGCCGAGCGAACGTATCGGGACGGGTCTCGCTTACCTGTTGAGCTTCATTGGGCGAAGGAGGCATTGATGTACCCCCAAGGGCTCGAGTTCGGTGCAACATTTGGCGAAATCAGTTTGCCGCCGACTTTTCTTGACCGGATGTTGGCGCGGCTTCCCTAGCAGACCACGTTCGGCGCTTATGCTTCGCAAGCACGTCGTGCTCAAGGGAGTGGGGCTCCGATTGGGCGACGGTCGATGCAAATGCGATCGACAGCGTGCCAGGTGAATGTAGCTGCTGGCGTGCAGAGTGACTACGCCGGCCTGATTGAGTTGCGGTCCGGATCATCGATCCAGCATGGGCGAGCATGCTGATCGACTCGTCCGGACCCCCACCCGCATCAATCCCAATGCCGATGATGGTGGTAATACCCGCCACCACCGTAATACCCGCCGTCCGGCACGACGATACAGCCGCTCAGCAACACGGCGACGCCGGCAATCAGCAAAAGGGTTTTCTTCATGGCGCTCACCTGCTCGGGTTCGATATGAAACCGAGCATAGCGAGCGCCCCGAACACCGGCTGTAAGCATTGGTATCCCTGCCTCGCATTGCGTAACGGCGCATTATTCCGGTCAAAATGACCTAACAAATACCCCAAACAGCAGACGTATTCAGGCGACCACAACCCTGTTACGCCCCGCATCCTTCGCACGATACAGAGCGGCATCGGCGGCTTCGATCAATGCATCGGGCGTGGACAGATCGTCGGCCGACACGGTCGCACAGCCGACGCTGACGCTTACGCGTCCTGCCGGCGAAGCAGGCATCGCGAGGTCCAGCCGCAGCACCGCTTCGTGCGCTTCCTCGGCAACGACCCGCGCGCCGCGCACACCCGTGTTCGGCAGCACGATCGCGAACTCCTCGCCGCCGTAACGCGCGACGATATCCGCTGGCCGCCTCACCGCGCCGGCCAGCGCATTTGCGATCGCGATCAGGCACGCATCGCCCTTCACGTGACCGAACGCATCGTTGTATGCCTTGAAGTGATCGACGTCGACCATCAGCAGCGACAGCGGTTCGCCTTGCCGCCGCGCCTGCAGGAACAGCGTGTGGAAATGATCGTTGAAGTGGCTGCGGTTGAACGCGCCCGTCAGCCCGTCGCGAGCGGAAGAACGAATCAGCATTGCATGCGCCTCGAACAACTGCTGGTACAGCATCGTCACTTCCCACGCGAGCACGCACACGAGCACACCGGGCGTGAACATGCTGAACACGCGCGCGACGTACCAGCCGACCGTGAAGCGGTTCGTGGTCAGCAGGTTCAGCGTCGTGTCGGTGAGACACGCGAGCACCGCGATCGCGAGCCAGAGGTCAAGCGTCGTGCGCAGCCGACCGGTGGCCAGCACGGCCACGAGCGCAAGCGCGTTGAGTATCCACACGACGAGCGCGACGCCGTTGAAGGGCAGCACGGCCGCGTCGCCGGGCGGATGGAACGCGGGCGGCAGCGACACGTTCAGCGCGAGCGCGCACAGCAGCGCGGCCGCGATGGCCGGCCCGCCGACGAGCGCGACGGTCCACCGGCGCGTCTGCTGTTCGCCGACCGGTGCGCGCGTCAGTCGTTCGCGCGCGAGCAGCGCGGCCATCACGAAGCACGGGAAGCCCGCATGCCAGAAGATCCACATCCACGCGGCGCTTTGCGGGCGTGCGCCGAGCAGGCCGTGCGGCGCGAACACGCCCGGAAAGGTGAGCAACTGCAGCGCGACGGCGAGCGCGGTGAACGCATAGGCGCCGCCGAGCGCGCCGAGCACGGGCTGGCGCGTCACGGTGAACTGCGCGCCGAGGAAGAACGCGGCGATGCTCGCGGTCGTGAACACGGTGAGCGCGCACATCGGCATGAACGGCTCGACGGCCGGCAGCGTGACGTTCGCGTGCGGCGCGGCGATTCCGAGCGCGAGCAGGATGACGAGCGCCGTCAGCGCGCCGAACCAGAGCTGACGACGCGTCGTGTGCTGGATCAGGATGCCTTCCATGGAGTCCCCCGGACACGCGTGCGCAAACGCCCGCTCTTGCGCCGGGCGGCGCGCATCCCGGCCGCGGCGCGACCGGTGCGGCCCGATCCTATCGCGTTATTGGCGCGCGCTCAAATGCCGAGCCCCGGGCCGAAGTTGCCGGCGACCCAGTGCGTGACGGCGTCGACGTCCGCGTAGTCCTGTTCGGGCAGGCCGTCGAGCATCGACAGCACCTCGTTGCTGGCGCCGGCGTCGCGCGCGGCATCGACGATCGCATCCTTGTTCGCCGGGTAGCGGACGGCCGCCAGCACGTCGGCGATCTGCAGGTCGATCGTTTCGTTGGGAATATCGTGCGGAGGGAGGGTGGGCTTGTCGTTCACGTCGGCGTCTCGCGGGTTGGGCGGGAATCGGATCGAAGCGGAATAAGGGTGCACTACGCGTTGTCCGACCCGGGGTGGCCCGGCCGGCGCGTGCCGCGGATCGACGGCGATCGGCTCAATGCCCGCGTCGCACGCGGCGCCACGGATGCTTCCAGTCGATGTGCGGGGCGTTTTCGTCGCGCGGATGCTGGCGCCGATGTTCCTGCCAAAGTTCGTCGGAAAACAGCGCCGTGACGATCACGAGCGGCAGTACGAGAAAAATACCGAGTATGACTTGCTCGATCACGATAGCCTCCTTGCGGTGGCAGGAACCCTTGCTCACATTCTAGGCTCTGAACTTCGCCGGCGTTCAACTTCTTGCAGTGCGGAACAGGCCCGAACGCGGCCGCGCCGCGCGGGCGTTCCGCACGTGCGCCGGCATCAAAAAGGACATGAACATGCAACTCCAGAACGATACCAACACGCTTGCGCTGCGGCCGCTGGAGCGCCAGGACCTGCGCTTCGTCCACGAGTTGAACAACGACGCGAAGATCATGCGCTACTGGTTCGAGGAGCCGTACGAAACCTTCTCGGAACTGTCGCAACTGTACGACCGCCACGTGCACGACCAGCGCGAGCGCCGTTTCGTCGCGGTCGATGCGCAAGGCGAACTGGTTGGTCTCGTCGAATTGATCGAGCTCGACTACATCCATCGCCGCGGCGAGTTCCAGATCATCATCGCGCCGCAATGCCAGGGGCGCGGCTATGCAGGCCAGGCGACGCGCCTCGCGATCAAGTACGCATTCAACGTACTGAACATGCGCAAGCTGTACCTGATCGTCGATACGACGAATGCGGCGGCGATTCACGTGTACGAAAAATGCGGGTTCCAGCACGAGGCTGAATTGAAGGAAGAATTTTTCGGCAACGGCGCGTATCACAATGCTTATCGCATGTGCATCTTCCAGCGCGATTATTTCGAGCGCCAGAAATCGGCCTGAATAAAGCAGGGTAAACACGCTGACGAAAGACGCCTGCGGCACGGCCTCCGCGGGCGCAGGATGCATGCGGGGAAACACGGATAAATACGGATGCGCTTATGCCTGGCATTTTTCTTGTATCAGGTAAATGCGATTCCGCGCTGCGGTAAAGTCGGATCGTTTCGAATGACTTTATGTGCAGCGCATCAAAATGATCCGGATATCGAAATGGATTATCCAAACCGTTCAATCGCCGCCTTGTAACTTTGCTGAAAGTCTTGCCGGGTAATGCTTTCCGCCCGGCGCCACGAGCCTGTCCACCACGCGGCAGGCGTGGTCCCGCACGGAAAACGCGCTGCGCACGGGGTGCGACAATCCGCCGCTATTGCGATCGCACAACAAATGTGCTTGCTATCGCTTGCCGGTCTTCTAAAGTGAAAAACGTGGGTTCACGATCACCTTTAAACACATAGCTAACCCAAGCCTGGTGCCCGCAAGCCTGGAGACAAAAAAATGATGAAGCGTACCGGTATCCTTTTTGCCCTCGTCGGCGCATTTTGCGCAGTGTCGATTGCCCAGGCCGGCGGCGATTCGGCCGTCAAGCCGAAGCAGGAAATCCAGCTGACGAAGAATGCCTGGGGCTGCCTGTCGAAAGACAATCTGGATTCCGTACTGAATCACGAGCGCGACGGCAAGTCGCAGGCGAAGCAGCAGTACTTCGACGACTACCGCTGCCTGTCGGTGCCGGAAGGCCAGCGCTTCCGCGTGGTGTCGGTCGACCAGGGCGACGTGCAGTTCGTCAGCGCAGACAACAGCGACCAGCAGGGTCTCTGGGCCGATTCGCGCTTCGTCAAGCAATAACCGCACAGTCACTGCGCAGTCGCACGACGCGCGAGCGCGCCGGCCCGATCAGCCGGCGGCGCGAACCGAACACGGCCCGGTGCATGCCGGGCCGTTGCGCTGTGAGGGCACACATGACACGCGCCGGACGGCGCGCATTCGGTATCATCACGGCCCGACCGAACCGAATGCCCGCCCGGGCCGCATCCGCATGGCGCTGAAATCCACGATCTACAAAGCCGAACTGCAAATTGCCGACATGGATCGGCATTACTACGCCGATCACGCGCTGACGGTGGCGCGCCATCCGTCGGAAACCGACGACCGGATGATGGTGCGCATCGTCGCGTTCGCACTGTTCGCGCACGAGCGGCTCGAATTCTGCAAGGGGCTGTCGGACGTCGACGAGCCCGATCTGTGGCAGAAGGACCTGACGGGCGCGATCGACGTGTGGATCGAGGCCGGCCAGCCCGACGAACGGCGCATCTCGAAGGCGGCCGGCCGCGCCGGGCAGGTCACGGTGATCGCGTACGGCGGCAAGACGTCGGATATCTGGTGGCAGGGCGTGCGCAGCAAGGTCGAGCGGCTGCGCAACGTGCAGGTGCTGTCGCTCGCCGATGGCGTCGCGGCCGAGCTTGGGCAGCTCGCGGAGCGCACGATGCGCCTGCAGTGCACGGTGCAGGACGGCGCGGCGTGGATCTCGAGCGCGGACCACGATCCGGTCGCGGTCGAATGGACGGTGCTGAAGGCGCGCGCGGGCGCGTGACGGCCCGCGCACCGGCCGTGCTCAGCCGATCGCGGCCGGCGGCCCCTTGAATTCCAGCATGTTGCCTTCGGGATCGAACAGGTAGATCGACGGCCCGTAGCCGCCGGCGCCGTAGCGCTCCGCGGGGGCGCCCGGCCGCGCGCCATGCGCGGCGAAATGCGCGATCAGTGCGTCGGGGTCGAACGGCTCGACGCGCAGGCACAGGTGATCGAGGTTGCGCCCCGTGCCGGGCGGGCCGCTGTCGGGACGGTCGATCGGGCCGCCAACCGACAGCAGGTCGATCAGCGCATCGCCGGCGCGCAACTGCACGAGGCCCAGATCGGGCTGTTCCTTCTCCACGTGACAGCCGACGGCGTCGCAGTAAAAGCGCGTCATCGCCGCCATGTCGGTCACGCGCAGCACGATGTGATCGATCGCGCGGATGGTGGGTTTCATGGGCAGGCTCCGTTCGTAGTCGACGAGCATCGAGTGTAGACGCAACGCGCCTGCGACGCCGGCCGGAACGCGGCACAATCGACAGACGAAAAAAAGCCCGTTCACGCAGAGCGGAACGGGCTTAATCCATATCAGGAGGAGACATGGAGGAGACAGTTCCAACTATACACACGGCGATGGTGCGACGCAATATTCAGAATGCAAAAAAACGTCAGGACGGCGATTTGTCGCATCCGCACTGCAGCAAATTGGTGACGGGACAATGACGAAAACCGCGCCGGATCAGCCGGAGCGGGCGTTTTGTCCGATTTATTTCGGGGTGATCCGCCCCCGGTTCGCCGGCGCGAATCACAGAGCAAGATTCAGGGCGCGACGGCACGTGCCGGTGTCTAGAGTAGGCACCATCTACACTAGAGAGTGCGAGGTTCAGATGAAAACCGCCTATCCGACCGACGATGCCCGCTGGGGCGCCGTGACCGAGCGCGATCCGCATGCGGACGGCGCGTTCTTCTATGCCGTGAGCACGACCGGCGTGTTTTGCCGCCCGACCTGCGCGTCGCGGCTGCCGCGCCGCGAGCATGTGTCCTTCTTCGCCGATCCGGCGGCCGCGCGTGCGGCCGGCTTCCGGCCCTGCAAGCGGTGCCAGCCGGAAGGGCTGCCGCGCGAACTCGAGATCGTCAACCGCGCGTGCGCGGTGCTCGACGCGCATGCCGAGCGGCTCACGCTTCAGCAACTGAGCGACGCCGTGCACGTGAGCCCGTTCCACCTGCAGCGGCTCTTCAAGCGCGTGGTTGGCGTGTCGCCGCGGCAGTACCAGGCCGCGCAGCGCGGCGCCGCGTTGCGGCAGGCGCTGCAAAGCGGGCAGCCGGTCACGCAGGCGGCCGTCGACGCGGGCTTCAACTCGCCGTCGCGGCTCTATGCGTCGGTGCCGCGCGAGCTCGGGATGGCGCCGTCCGCGTTCCGCCGCCAGGGCGCCGGCCTGCGGATCGACTATGCGACCGCGTCGACGTCGCTCGGCGCGGTGCTCGTCGCCGCGACCGAACAGGGCATCTGCCGGATCGCGTTCGGCGACGAACCGGCGTTGCTGGTCGGCGAGCTGAAGGACGCGTTCGCGCGCGCCGAACTGGTCGAATCGTCCGCGCGGCTCGCGCCGTTCGTCACGCAGATCCGCGCGTACCTGGACGGCACGCGGCACGCATTCGACCTGCCGCTCGATATCGCGCCGACCGCGTTCCAGCAGCGCGTGTGGGAAGCGCTGACGCATATTCCGTACGGCGAAACGCGCAGCTACTCGGAGATCGCCGAGGCGCTCGGCTCGCCGCGCGCGGTGCGCGCCGTCGCGTCCGCGTGTGCGTCGAACCCGGTCGCGCTCGCGATCCCGTGCCACCGCGTCGTGCAAAAGGGCGGCGCGCTCGCCGGGTATCGCTGGGGCGTGCGCCGCAAGGCGACGCTGCTCGCGTCCGAGGCGCGCCATGCGCATCACGATGAAACCGAAGCCGTGACGGAGGGAAGTGCGGTTTGAGCATCGCTAAAACAACAATCACGTCAACCGTGAACGGCGGCCATGTGCCGCCGTCCGCGCAGATGGAACTGCGCTTCAACGCGCCCTACGACTGGGCGCGCGTGCTGCGCTTCTTCAGCGGGCGCGCGATTCCGGGTGTCGAGCAGGTCGCGGACGGCGTGTATCGCCGCATCGTCGACCTGCATGGCGACTCCGGCCGGCTCACCGTCACGAAACATCCGCGCAAGCATTGCCTGATCGCGACGGTCGAAGGGGCGGTCGCGCGCCATGTCGACGATGCATTCGCCGCGCGTGTCGCGACGATGTTCGACCTCGGCGCCGATCCGGCCGCGATCGGCGGCGGGCTCGCGCGCGATCCGTGGTTCGCGCCGCTCGTCGAGGCCGCGCCGGGGCTGCGCGTGCCGGGTGCATGGTCGGGGTTCGAGCTGGCCGTGCGCGCGATCGTCGGCCAGCAGGTGAGCGTGAAGGCCGCGACGACGATCGTCGGCCGGCTCGTCGAACGGGCCGGCGAGCGTGTGGTGCATATCGACGATGGCGCGCCCGCATGGCGTTTCCCGACGCCCGACGCGCTGGCCGCGTGCGATCTCGACAAGATCGGGATGCCCGGCAAGCGCGTTGCGGCACTGACGGGCGTGGCGCGTGCGGTGGCGGCCGGCGACGTGCCGGTCGATCGCACGCATGCCGATCTCGCGACGCTGCGCGGCGCGTGGCTCGATCTGCCCGGCATCGGCCCGTGGACCGTCGAATACATCGCGATGCGCGCGTGGCGCGACCCGGACGCGTGGCCGGCATCCGATCTCGTGCTGATGCAGTCGATCGCCGCGCGCGATCCGTCGCTCGACCGGCTGGCGAGCCAGAAGCGCCGCACCGAAGGCTGGCGGCCGTGGCGCGCGTACGCGGCGCTGCATTTGTGGAACGAAGTGGCCGACCGGGCGGGCGGCGCGCGCGGCGGGTGACGGCGGGTGACGGCGGCGGCCCGCGCTCGGGTGCGGTCGGACGAGGCCGCGACGCAACCCGTTGCGCAGGCCGTTGCCGTTCGCCGGCTGCGGGCCATCACGACGATTCGGCGAATCCGGCGCCTGCCGGATGTCGGGCGCGCAATGCGCACGTATGCCTCTTTCCTCTGTCAGTTCTGCCGCACGGTTGCACCTGTCGCCGCCTGTCCGCGCTTCACGATCCGTCGGACGAATTCACGTGACCGACGTGCCGATCGGTGCCGCCTGAATCCG
This sequence comes from Burkholderia sp. DN3021, assembly GCF_049805555.1. NCBI lineage: Bacteria > Pseudomonadati > Pseudomonadota > Betaproteobacteria > Burkholderiales > Burkholderiaceae > Burkholderia > Burkholderia sp. DN3021. Next base: position 16,338 of record NZ_JBNCAB010000045.1, read on the forward strand.
GTAACACAAGCTGCGACAGCCGCGATCGGCCCGTCCGGCGGCCCGCTCCGGCCCGCGAGCCATGCCCGCGACCACCTCAAGCGCGTGTTCCGGCGAGATGTTAAAGTGCCCGCTACCAACGAAGCGACCAACAATCCAGCCGGCCGCGCGCGGCGTTCTGCGCGCGGCCGTCACGCACTTGCGTCTCCATGTCGAACACCATGACTCACCGCCAGTCCGAACTGCTGCTGAATCGCCTCGAAGCACTGAGCTCGGGCCCGACGCGGCAGCATCTGCCCGACGGCCTGCGCGGCATCGAAAAGGAAAGCCTGCGCGTGACGCGCGACGGGATGATCGCGTTCACGCCGCATCCGCGCGCGCTCGGTTCGGCACTCACGCACCCGTCGCTGACGACCGACTACTCCGAAGCGCTGATCGAGCTGATCACGCCCGCGGAACCGGACGCGTCGATCACACTCGAGCGTCTCGACGAGCTGCATCGCTACGTCTATGCATCGCTCGGCGACGAGATGCTGTGGAACGACTCGATGCCGGGCCTGCTGCCGGCCGACGACCAGATTCCGATCGCCGACTACGGCACGTCGAACATCGGCCGCCTGAAGACGGTGTACCGGCGCGGCCTCGCGTATCGCTACGGCCGCACGATGCAGTGCATCGCCGGCATCCACTACAACTACTCGCTGCACGAGGAAGTGTGGCGGCGCCTGCACGCGGAAGAAGGGTCGACGGCCACGCTCGTCGATTACCAGTCGGAGCGCTATCTCGCGCAGATTCGCAACTTCCGTCGCCGCAGCTGGCTGTTGATGTACCTGTTCGGCGCGTCGCCCGCGCTCGACACGAAATTCCTGCGCGGCAAGCCGCACAAGCTCGATACGTTCGACGCCGATACGCTGTACCAGCCGTATGCGACGAGCCTGCGGATGAGCGATCTCGGCTACTCGAACACGACCGCGCAAGCCGCGCTGCACGTCGACTACAACACGCTGCCCGGCTATCTCGACGCGCTGTCGAAGGCCGTCAGCGAGCCGTATCCCGCATACGAGGCGATCGGCACGCATCGCGACGGCGAGTGGATCCAGATCAACACGAACGTGCTGCAGATCGAGAACGAGTTCTACTCGACGATCCGGCCGAAGCGCGTCACGTATTCGGGCGAACGCCCGCTGCATGCGCTCGCATCGCGCGGCGTGCAGTACATCGAGGTGCGCTGCCTCGACATCGATCCGTTCGCGCCGACCGGCATCGCGCTGGAGACCGCGCGCTTCATCGACGCGTTCCTGCTCGCGTGCGCGCTCGACGACAGCGCGCCGCTCGACTGCGACGCGTACAAGGAAGCGAACGCGAACTTCGGCAGCGTGACGATGGAAGGCCGCAAGCCGGGGCTCACGCTGTCGCGAGACGGGCAGCCGATCACGCTGCAGGCGTGGGCGGACGATCTGATGGCCGATATCGAAACCGTCGGCCGCCGTCTCGATGAAATCCGCGGCGGCGACGAGCATGTGCGCGCGATCGCCGCGCAGCGCGAAAAGCTCGCCGATCCGGAGCGCACGCCGTCCGCGCGCGTGCTGCGCACGATGCGCGAGAACGGGCAGTCGTTCCTTGCGTTCGCGCTGGCGCAGAGCGAAGCGCATGCCGCGCATTTCCGCGCACATCCGCCGTCGGCGGACACGCTGCGCACCGAGCAGGCGCTCGCCGCGAAGTCGCTGGCCGAGCAGGCCGAGCTCGAAGCGAAGGAGGCCGGATCGTTCGACGCGTTCGTCGCGGCCTATCGCGCGTATACGCTGAACCGCTTCAGCGTGTGAGGATCGCGCACGCGGCCGCACGCGTTGGTGTGCAGGCCGCGTGCGTGTCGGCCGGCGCTGGTCGCGCCGCGCCGTTACCGGTTCAGTCCGGTTCAGTCCGCGTTCAGTGATGCGCGTACGTGCCGCGATCGATCGCGTGCGGCAGCGCCGGCTTGCCCGATTCTACGTGCGCCGGGCCGTTGTTGCCGTAACCGGCATCGTCGCCGCGTACCCGCGCGGCGCGCCGCATGATCGCCTGCATGTTCTCCGGAAAGTCGGGACTGCTCGCGAGGCTCGTCCGGTAGCCGGCGGCCTCCAGTTCCGCGAGTTCCTGGCGGACCTCCGCGCGCGTCAGCGTCGATGCGGCCTGTGCATGGGCGGCGAAAACCGCGCCGATCAGCAGGAATGCGCATGCCGCCTGTTTCATCGTCTTCATCGTGTTCGCTCCGTGAGGTGCCGCGCCGTCGTCGGCGCGGGCGGAATCGATGCGGCCAGTCTAGGCTTCGGATGCCAAACGAAACATCCCGCTTGCCGGTAGTCTCCTTTGTCGCGCGCGCAACATTGCGCAGGTGATGATGTCGCGCACGCCGATGGGCCGTTCGCGACGGGTTTCCTGTCGGGTGCGACAGCGGCCCGCCAACTGCCGGTCATCGTGCGTCGGATGGTCCGTATCGGGTTGCTGCATTTCGGGCTTGTCCCCCTTGTACAAGCGCCGTACGCCTCCTAACCTCTTTTAAGCGACCGATCGGTTGGCCGTGCAACGTAGTTGCGTGCACAAGTGCCCGATCGTTGGCGCGACTGCAGAACGTCGCTTTGCACCGAATCCGGGGGCGCTGACGCGCCAACCCGGGTCGCCTTTGGAGACACGATGAATCCCACCGACGCCCTACCGCCCGGCATCGTCTTCGCGCAGCCGCTGACGCCGATCGCCAACTCGCTGTTCCTGTCCTTCCTCGTCGCCGTGATCCCGATCGCGGTCGCACTGATCGCGCTCGGCGTGCTGCGCCGCCCCGCTTGGCAGGCGTCGCTCGCCGGGCTCGTCACCGGCCTCGCGGTCGCGATCGGCGCGTGGGGCATGCCGGCCGGGCTCGCGTTCAACGCGGTCGGCGCGGGCATGGCGCTCGCGGTCGTGCCCGTGATGTGGATCGTCTTCAACGCGCTGCTGCTGTACAACATCGCGGTGAAATCGGGCCGCTTCGACCAGTTCCGGCAGTGGATGCTCGACAACCTGCCCGACGACCGCCGCCTCGTGCTGCTCGTCGTCGCGTTCTCGTTCGGCTGCCTGCTCGAAGGGATCTCCGGATTCGGCACGCCGGTCGCCATCACGAGCGCACTGTTGATCGCGCTCGGCTTCCCCGCGCTCGAAGCGCTCACCTATACGCTGCTGTTCAACACGGCGCCGGTCGCGTTCGGCGCGCTCGGCGTGCCGATCACCGTGCTCGGCGCGGTCACGTCGCTGCCGCCCGCGACGCTCGCGCAGATGGTCGGCCGCCAGCTGCCGTTCTTCGCGCTGCTGCTGCCGTTCTATGTGGTCGGCGCGTATGGCGGGCTGCGTTCGATCAAGCAGCTGTGGCCCGCGCTGCTCGTGTCGGGCGCCAGCTTCGCGCTCGCGCAGTTCGTCACGTCGAACTTCCTCGGCTACCAGCTCACCGACGTGCTGTCGTCGCTCACGTCGCTGATCGTCACGATCGGCTTCCTGCAGCTGTGGAAGCCGCAGCCCGATCCGCAATACGCGCTCGCGCGCAGCGTGCCCGCGGCGGCCGGCGCCGCGCGCGCGGGCTTCGGCGGCTGGCTGCCGTGGCTCGTCGTGTCGGTGGTCGTGATCGTATGGGTGCACGCGAACGTCGCGGCGATCGGCGACGTGAAGATCAAGTGGCCGGGCCTGCACAACGCGGTGTTCGTGTCGCTGTACCACAAGCCGTACGCGGCGATCTGGGATTTCCAGCCGCTCGGCACGGGCACCGCGATCCTGCTCTCGGCGATCGTCACGGCCGCGCTGACGCGCACCGGCGTCGGCGCGTTCCTCGAATGCGTGGTCAAGACCTGGCGGCAGACGTGGATCGCGATCGTCACGGTGATGATGATCGTCGGGCTCGCGTACCTGCTGAACTACTCGGGGATCAGCTACACGCTCGGCACCGGCGTCGCGTCGACGGGCGCGCTGTTCCCGCTGGTGTCCGCGTCGCTCGGCTGGATCGCCGTGTTCCTGTCCGGCAGCGACACGTCGGGCAATGCGCTGTTCGGCAACCTGCAGGTCGTCGCCGCCAGGCAGCTCGGCCTTGATCCGGTGCTGATGGCCGCGACCAACTCGTCGGGCGGCGTGATGGGCAAGATGATCTCGCCGCAGAACATCGCGACGGGCGTGTCGACGACGGACCTGAAGGGGCAGGAAGGCGTCGTGTTCGCGCGCACCTTCTGGCACAGCGTGATCCTCACGCTGCTGCTCGGCGTGCTCGTGTTCCTGCAGCAGCACGTGTTCACGTGGATGATCCCGGCGCTGCCGAAGTGACGCGTGGCCGGACGCGATAAGGAAGGCGCAAGGAAAAAAACGCGGGAAGGCGCGACGAAAAGCGCCAGGAAATGCGCAAAACGCGGCGAACGCGCGGCGACTCAGCGCGCGTTCGCCCGCCGCGTCGCGTCGCGCGTTGCGTGCTCCGCCGGCAGGATGCAGGCGAGGAACGCGTCGATCGCCGGGCTCTGGCGGCGCGCCTTCAGGTAGTACACGTACTCGTCGATCGTCGTGTCGATGCCGCGCAGCGCGATCACGCGCAGGTCCGGATGGCGCTCGGCTTCGCCGAGCGGAAACAGGCTGCCGCCCACGCCATGCAGGATCGCCTCGCGGATCGCTTCGCGGCTGCCGATCTCGGCGACCGACGCGGCCGCGACGCCGGCCGTCGCGAGGATCGTCTCCGTGCAGCGGCGCGTGACCGAGCCTTCCTCGCGCATCAGCAGCCGCACGTCGGCGAGCTGCACCGGGTCGATCGTGTCGAAACGCGCGAGCGGATGGTTGCGATGCACGACGAGCACGAGCGGATCGGTCGAGATCACCTTGCGTTCGAGGCCGTCGGCGTCGTTGCGCTGCGACGAGACGGCGAGATCGATGCGGAATTCCTGCAGCGCCTGCAGGATTTCCTCGGAGTTGCCGATCCGGCACGTGAGCGCGATCGACGGATGCGCGTTCGAGAAGCGGCCGACCGCGTCCATGATGTAGTACGGGCCCGTCGCGCCGATCCGCAGGTGGCCTTCGAACAGGCCGCCGACGTTGCGCAGCATGATGTCGGCCTGCGCCTCGAGCGCGATCATCTTCTCGACGAGCGGCAGCAGCTCGATACCGGTCTCGGTGACTTCGAGCTTGCGGCCGCTGCGGTAGAACAGCTCGACGCCGTACACTTGTTCGACCTGCCGGATCTGCGCGGCAATCGTCGGCTGGCTCACGCCCAGGTGGCGCGCGGCGCGCGTGATGCTGCCCTGTCGGACGGTCGCGTGGAATGCCTTCAGCTGATCGAACACGACTCGGCTTCTCCCCCTCTTGATCGCGCGTCAGCGTAGCGCATGCGTGTGTCGGCCGCATGAAAGGCGCGTCGTGTGCCGCTTCGAAAAAAAGCTGGGGGTAACCGCAAGAAACCTGCTGGAACCGGTCACGGCCGGGACATGCCGGTGCGGGGTAATAACGGCAACGCACCGACCGCCGGCCCCGCTCGACCGGCGACCCACTCCTACCGAAAACAGGGTCTTCTCCATGTCCTCGAACAATCGACGCGATTTCCTGCGCCTCGCCGCGCAGTCGGCCGGCGCGATGGCCGCCTACGCGGGCTTCCCGCCCGCGATCCGCAATGCGCTGGCGATGCCGGCCGCCTATCGCACCGGCACGATCCGCGACGTCGAACACGTCGTGATCTTCATGCAGGAAAACCGCTCGTTCGACCATTACTTCGGCGGCCTGCGCGGCGTGCGCGGCTTCAACGACCCGCGCCCGCACCTGCTGCCGAGCGGCGCGCCGGTGTGGCAGCAGCCGCCGGCGTCGGTGTTCACGAAGAACTACCATTCGCGCGGCCTCGATCCGTCGGCGCCGTACGTGCTGCCGTTCTACCTCGATCCGAAGCAGACGACCGAATTCCAGCCGGGCACCAACCACGGCTGGAGCAGCGGCCACCTCGCCTGGAACAACGGCCAGTGGGACCAGTGGGTGAACCAGAAGCAGGACGTGCTGACGATGGGCTACCTGAAGCGCCAGGATCTCACGTACCACTACGCATTGGCCGACGCGTTCACGATCTGCGATTCGTACTTCTGCTCCGCGCACGCCGACACGGCGCCGAACCGCATCTACCTGTGGACCGGCACGGTCGACCCGCGCAACATCTACGGCAACCCGCCGAACGGCCCGGGCATCGGCGAGCGCGACGACGTGAACGGCTACACGTGGACGACCTACGCCGAGCGCCTCGAAAACGCGAAGATCAGCTGGAAGGTGTACCAGGGCGGCACGGGCATCCCGGGCGACCCGACCGACAACTACACCGACAACTCGCTGATGTTCTTCAAGCGCTTCCAGGTGAAGGAAGGCGCGAGCGGCCCGCTGGTCGACAAGGGCGCGTCGGACCACACGCTCGCCGAGCTGAAGGCCGACGTGCAGGCGAACCGGCTGCCGCAGGTGTCGTGGATCGTGTCGCCGTACAAGTACAGCGAGCACCCGCAGGCATCGCCGACCGACGGCGCGTTCTACATCAACATGGTGCTCGAGGCGCTGACGTCGAACCCCGAGGTGTGGGCGAAGACGGTGTTCATCCTCAACTACGACGAGAACGACGGGCTGTTCGACCACGTGGTGCCGCCGGTACCGCCGGTGACGAGCGGCGTGGGCGGCCAGGGCATCGTGTCGTCGAACCTGCTGTCGAACCTCGGCGACGAGTTGCTCGACCTGAACAAGTACCCGGGCGAGATGAGCCCGCTCGTGCCGGGCGCCGACCCGGGCGGCATCCAGCCGATCGGCCTTGGGCCGCGCGTGCCGCTGATCATCATCTCGCCGTGGACGAAGGGCGGCTGGGTGTGCTCGGAGACGTTCGACCACACGTCGGTGCTGCGCTTCCTCGAAGCGCGCTTCGGCGTGCAGGAGCCGAACATCAGCGCGTGGCGCCGGTCGATCTGCGGCGACCTCACGTCGGCATTCGACTTCTCCGCGCGCCCCGACACGCGCACGGTGAGCTTCACGGTGCCGCAGCACATCGCGACGGCCGGCCACGCATACCAGGTGCCCGCGCAGCAGTCGATGCCGGCGCAGGAGCCCGGCACGCGTCCCGCGCGTGCGCTGCCGTACGAGCTGTTCGTGCACAGCCGCGTGAGCGGGCACGACGACAGCGTGTCGCTCGACTTCGCGAACTCGGGCGACGCGGGCGCGGCGTTCTACGTGTACGACCGCCGCAACCCGGCGACGCCGCCGCGTCGTTATGCGGTGTCCGCGCACGACCGCTTCGTCGATACGTGGAGCACGTCGGCCGCGCACGGCGAATACCATCTCGCCGCATACGGCCCGAACGGCTATCTGTGCGAGTTCCAGGGCAACACGCGGCTCGCCGCGGACGGCCGCCACGCGAACCCCGAAGCGAAGATCGGCTACGACGTGCGCAACCGCCACGTGTACCTGCAACTGCGCAACAGCGGGCGCGCGACGTGCCGCGTGACGGTCGACAACGCGTACAGCCATGCGCATGCGCGCACCTACACGCTGGAGCCGGGCGAGCGCGCTGAGGATCACTTCGAGCTGTCGTCGAGCCACGGCTGGTACGATCTGACGATCACCGCGACGACGCTGCGCGGCGGCGACGACAAGGTCGTGCGCCGCTTCGCGGGCCACGTAGAAACGGGCCGGCCGAGCCACAGCGACCCGGGGCCGGTGAAGCACACGGCCTGACGGGCGGCACACGTCGCGCGGTTCGGGCAAGCTTCGCCCGCCGTGCGACGGCCGCCTGCCGGATGCACTCCGGCAGGTGGAATTGGTTTTTGGAAACTGAAGACTGTTGACAATGTGTCGGGCCGAGGGTATAGAAGGATCATTCGCCGATCCGGCGCCCTCGTTTTCACCCGCAGCCCCGCTGCCTGCCCGACCATGACTGCCCCGAACACGCTCAGTGCCATCGAACTCCTGCAAAGCCAGTCGCTCGCGATGATCGTCCAGGACATGCTCGAGCGCGCGATCGTCTCCGGCGAATACGCACCAGGCGAGAAGCTCAACGAAGTCGAGATCGCGACGAAGCTGAACGTGTCGCGCGGCCCCGTGCGCGAAGCGTTCCGCGCGCTGGAGCAGGCCGGACTGTTGCGCAACGAGAAGAACCGCGGCGTGACCGTGCGCGTCGTGCCGCTGCGCGAGGCCGAGGAGATCTACGAAGTGCGCGCGATGCTCGACGAGTCGGTCGCGCGCGCGCTCGCGAAGCGCATCTCGCCCGACACGCTGAAAGTGCTGAAGGGCATTATCCAGTCGATGAAGGGCGCCGCGAAGTCGCACGACGTCACGCGCTATACCGAGCTGAACGTGCAGTTCCACGATGCGATGGTCGTCGGCGTCGGCAATACGCACCTGACCGACACCTACCGCCGGCTCGTGCGTCAGCTCGGGCTGCTGCGCCAGGCCGCGATCGAGGCCGAGGAAGATGCGATCGCGGTGTCGGCGGCCGAGCACGACAAGATCGTGCAGGCGCTCGCGAGCGGCGACGAGAAGAAGGCTGTCGCGCTGGTGCGCGAGCACGTCGCGCATGGCCTCGCGCGGATGCGCCGCACGCATGAGCAGGGGCTGCCGGTAGCGGGCAAGGGGGCGCGGGAGAAAACCGCGCGCGCTTGACGCAGCCGCAAGAATCGCCGGATAAAAAGCAAAGGGACGCCTTGCAGCGTCCCTTTTGCATTGCGTCGTTACCGTCGTCACGTCGAACGCATCGTCACGCCTTGTCGGCCTTCCCGGCCGCGCTCGCGAACTTCGCGAGCCACGTATCGACGGCCGACGGCTGCCGGCTCTCGTCCTCCGCGCGCTCCTTGCGGCGGATCGCATTGCGCACGACGTGCGCGCCGACATAGCGGATCGGCTCCGGCGGGAAATGGCCGAGCGGGCCGCGCGCGATCGGGCTGCGCGTCCACGCGTTGTCGATGCCGAGCACGAGCGACGACAGGATCTGCCCGCCCATGTAGGTCGGCCCGACGCCGTTGCCCGAATAGCCGAAACCGTAGAACACGTTCGGCGCGCCGTCGAGGCGGCCGAAGAACGGGAAGCCCGTCACCGAGCGATCCGACGGGCCGTTCCAGCTTGCGGTGACCGGCACGCCCGCGAGCGACGGGAAGAACTCGCGCAGGCTTTGCGTGAGCTGCGCCTCGTACGGCGAACGCCGGTCGAACACCGGCGCGATGCGACTGCGCCACGAGAACGTGTTGCCGCCCTTGCCGAGCATCAGCCGCCCGTCGGCCGTCGTGCGGTAGTAGTAGACGAAGATCCGCGAATCGAGCACCGACACGCCGTCCACGAGCCCGGTCTTATCGAGCAGCTCCGGGCATTTCTCGGTGATGACCATGTCGCTCGACACGACCGCGATCGTGCGCTCGAACTGCGGGAAGCGGCTCGCCATCCACGCATTGATCGCGAACACGAGCTTGCCCGCCGCGACACTGCCGGACGGCGTGCGCACGACGGCCGGCTGCCCGGGTGTGAAGTCGAGCATCGGCGTGCGTTCATGGATCCGGATGCCCATCGCGAGCGCGACGCGGCGCAGCCCGCGCACGAGCTTGCCGGGGTGCACGGTCGCGGCGATCGGCGAGTAGACGCCGTCGAGATTGCGCGCGGAACCCGAGCGGCGCGCGACTTCGGCGGGCGGCAGCGGCTCGTAGCTGTGGATGCCGCATGCGGCGAGCGCGTCGAGCACCGGCGCGAGGGTGCCGACCTGCGCGCGCGAAGTCGCGGTGTACAGCGTGCCGTCGAGCCGCAATTCGGCGTCGATGTCGTGTGCGCGGCAGAAATCGGCGATGTGCTGGACGGCCGCTTCCGACGCCTTCACGAGCCGGATCGCCTCGGCTTCGCCGAACAGGCGCCGCAGCGTCAGGAATTTCGCGGACCACGTGAGCAGGCAGCCGCCGTTGCGGCCGCTCGCGCCGGCGCCGCACAGGTCGGCTTCGAGTATCGCGATGTCGAGCGCCGGGTTCTGCTGCTTCGCCTGGATCGCGGTCCAGAGCCCGGTGAAGCCGCCGCCGACAATGCAGACGTCGGCCTGCGTTGCGCCTTGCAGCGCGGGGGCGAGATCGCCGTCGTTGAACAGCGCTTGTTCGATCCAGAAGGGTCGCATCGGATGGTTCTTCAGTAAGGGTCGGTATCGTGCACGGCCGGAAAACCTCGCTGCCGCGTGGCGACACACGGCGGGTTGGCTGCGCGCACGGGCACGCGGCCGGGTGCGTCGCGTCAGGCCGCCGCTCCGGCCGACACACGGCTCACGCCCATCACCCGCAGCATGTCGGCGATCGCGGCGACGGCGCCCGGAATGCCGGCCTCGTCGAAGTGGCCGATGCAGCCGACGCGGAACGTCTCGACTTCGGTGAGCTTGGCCGGATACGGAATGTAGTCGCGCTTTTTGACCTCCTGATAAAACCGCTTGAAGTCGTAGTTCGGTTCATCTTCGGAATCCTTGACCGAGATGCCGCGGCACGCGGCGGATGAGTCGAGCCCCTCTTTTCACTGCGCTTCTTTGCTTTCTGTTCTCTGCATGTTGTTGACAATCTACAAACCATCAATTTTAATGTCAAGCATCGAAAACACCTCCCTTCGGCGCGGTGCGGGCGCCGACGGCTCAACCCCGTCGAACTGAAAGGAACGAACGTCATGACTGGAACGCCTGTTTCCGTGGAAGTGAACGGCCGCCGCTACAACTGGATGAGCCGACCCGTGGTGGTGATCTGCGTCGATGGCTGCGCATACGAATATCTGGAAGAAGCGGCCGAGGCCGGCGTCGCGCCGTTCCTGCGCACGCTGCTGAAGCCCGGCACGGCGCTCAAGGGCGAATGCGTGGTGCCGAGCTTCACGAACCCGAACAACCTGTCGATCGTTACCGGCGTGCCGCCCGCGATCCACGGGATAAGCGGCAACTATTTCTACGATCGCGACACCGGTGCCGAGGTGCTGATGAACGATCCGAAGTACCTGGTCGCGCCCACCGTGCTCGCGACTTTCGCCGAACAGGGCGCGCGCGTCGCGGTCGTCACCGCGAAGGACAAGCTGCGCCGCCTGCTCGGCAAGGGGCTGAAGGGCATCTGCTTCTCGTCGGAAAAGGCAGACGAAGCGAGCCTCGAGGAAAACGGTATCGACAACGTGCTTGAGCTGGTCGGCAAACCGGTGCCGGGCGTGTACAGCGCGGATCTGTCGGAATTCGTGTTCGCGGCCGGCGTGCGCCTGCTCGAGACGCGGCCGATCGACCTGATGTACCTGTCGACGACCGACTACGTGCAGCACAAGTGCGCGCCTGGCACGCCCGGCGCGAATGCGTTCTACGCAATGATGGACAAGTACCTGCAGCGCCTCGACGCGCTCGGCGCGATCGTCGCGATCACGGCCGACCACGGGATGAATGCGAAGCACGACGCCACCACCGGCGAGCCGAACGTGATCTACCTGCAGGAGCTGTTCGACGAATGGATCGGCCACGACGCGGCGCGCGTGATCCTGCCGATCACCGATCCGTACGTCGTGCACCACGGCGCGCTCGGCTCGTTCGCGACCGTCTACGTGCCGGCGTCGGCCAATGTCGATGCGCTGCGCGCGCGTCTTGCGGCGGTGGACGGCATCGAGCTCGCGCTGACGGGCGCCGAGGGCTGCGCGCGCTTCGAACTGCCGCCGGCGCGGATGGGCGACCTGATCGTGATCTCGAAGCGGGACGTCGTGCTCGGCACGCGCCGCATCAAGCACGACCTGTCGGGGCTCGACGTGCCGCTGCGCTCGCACGGCGGGATCTCCGAGCAGATCGTGCCGCTGATCTTCAGCAAGCCGGTCGCCGCCGACGTCACGGGCCGCGCGCGGCTGCGCAACTTCGACATCGTCGACATCGCGCTCAACCATCTGCAGTGATGCGCATGCATCCGCAAGGGAACACACTCATGAACGTCATTGCGGCCTCGACGGCCGTCCGCGAGCTTCGTCGCGAAGCACTGCGAATCGACGGCGAACGGATTCACCGGGATGCGGTGATCGACGTGCGCAACCCGTACGACGGCTCGCTGGTCGGCACCGTGCCGAAGGCGACGCTGGAAGATGTGCGGCGCGCATTCGCGGTCGCGCGCGCGTACCGGCCGACGCTCACGCGCCACGAGCGTGCGGCGATCCTGCGCCGCGCGGCCGACATCGTGCGCTCGCGCACTGCCGAGATCGCGGCGCTGATCACGGCCGAGGCCGGGTTGTGCATCAAGGATTCGACGTACGAAGCGGGCCGCGTGGCCGACGTGCTGACGTTCGGCGCCGGTGAAGTGCTGAAGGACGACGGGCAGATCTTCTCGTGCGATCTGACGCCGCACGGCAAGAAGCGCCGCGTGTACACGCAGCGCGATCCGCTGCTCGGCGTGATCTCCGCGATCACGCCGTTCAACCACCCGATGAACCAGGTCGCGCACAAGATCGTGCCGTCGGTCGCGACCAACAACCGGATCGTCGTCAAGCCGTCGGAGAAGGTGCCGCTGTCGTGCTACCTGTTCGCGGACATCCTGTACGAAGCCGGCCTGCCGCCGCAGATGCTGCAGGTGCTCACCGGCGACCCGACGGAGATCGCGGACGAGCTGATCACGAACCCGGCGATCGACCTGATCACGTTCACCGGCGGCGTATCGATCGGCAAGTCGATCGCCGCGCGGATGGGCTACCGGCGCGCGGTGCTCGAACTCGGCGGCAACGATCCGATCATCGTGATGGAAGACGCCGATCTCGACGAAGCGAGCACGCTCGCGGTGTCGGGCTCGTACCGGAACTCGGGGCAGCGCTGCACGGCGATCAAGCGGATGCTCGTGCACGAAGCGGTGGCCGATCGTTTCACCGAACTGGTCGTCGAGAAGACGCGCGCGTGGTCGTACGGGAATCCGTCGGATCCGTCGGTCGACATGGGCACCGTGATCGACGAAGCGGCCGCGAAGTTCTGCGAGCAGCAGGTGAACGACGCGATCGCGCGCGGTGCGCGGCTGCTGGTCGGCAACGTGCGCGACGGTGCGCTGTATTCGCCGACGGTGATCGATCGCGCGACGCCCGACATGCCGCTGGTGAAGCATGAAACCTTCGGCCCCGTGTCGCCGATCATGCGCTTTCGCGACATCGACGAAGCGATCCGGATGTCGAACAGCACCGACTATGCGCTGTCGTCGTCGGTCTGCACGAACCGCTTCGACAACATCACGCGCTTCATCACCGAGCTGGAAGTCGGCAGCGTGAACGTGCGCGAGGTGCCGGGCTACCGGCTCGAGCTGACGCCGTTCGGCGGCGTGAAGGATTCGGGGCTCGGCTACAAGGAAGGTGTGCAGGAAGCGATGAAGAGCTTCACGAATACGAAGACGTATTCGCTGCCGTGGTAAGCGGCGCGTGATGCGGACGCGCCGGCTCGAAGGCCGGCGCGCGGAATTTCCTCCGGCGGGACGCGGCCGCGACGGCCGCCAGGCGACGGTCAATCGTCGTCGTGATGGTGATGACGCCAGCCGCGATGCCAGCCGTTGTCGTGCCGGTAGTAGCGGTAACGGTAGTCGCCATAGTACGGGCCGTAATAAACGGGTGCCGGCTCGTACACGACGGGCGGCGGCGGCGCGTAGTAGACCGGCGGCGGTGCTTCGATCACGGGCCCCGGCACGCCGAAATACACGCCGATGTCGGCACGCGCGAATGCGCTTGCCGACAGGCAGGCGGCCGCGATGCCGAGGGCGCAAGACAACAGGATGCGTTTCATTTGCCGTTCCCTCCGTTCGCGGGCGGCAAGGCCCGCGAGCAATCGATTCACCTGTTTTCATGGTATGTAGCGCGTGCCGAATGGGTGATACCGCGTTGTCGTTTCTGTAACCGCCGGTAACGAAACGTCGGACGATTGCCGCGCTGCATCGCGACGGATTTCGTCTGCGGAATGCGTGGCTGGCCGGCGCGTTATTCGACGCGCTCATATCGTTAGCGGATTTGCGTTTTTGCCGGGCATCGGCGCGTCGGTAGAATTCGCGGACCTCTCGCGCGGCCGCTCGGGCCGGCGGGTTCACTCCCTTCCATCGTTCGGGGTCCGCACCATGAAATTCATCCGCTCCATTCTGCTCGTCGCGCTGCTGCAGGCCGTCGCGGCCACGAGCGCATTCGCCGCCGACGATCTCGCGCAGATCAAGTCGTCCGGCGTGTTCCGGGTCGGCACCGAAGGCACGTACGCGCCGTTCACGTACCACGACGAGACGGGCAAGCTCACGGGCTTCGATGTCGACATCGCCACCGCGATCGCGCAGCGTCTCGGTGTGAAGCCGCAATTCGTCGAAGGAAAGTGGGATGGGCTGATCGCGGGCCTCGACGTGAACCGTTACGACGCGGTCGTCAACGAAGTGTCGATCACCGACGCGCGCAAGGCGAAATACGCTTTCTCGTCGCCGTACATCACGTCGCGCGCGGTGCTGATCGTGCGCACGGACAACACGACGATCCGCTCGTTCGCCGACCTGAAGGGCAAAAAATCCGCGAACACGCTGACGAGCAATTTCGGCAAGCTCGCGGCCGCCCATGGCGCCGACGTGGTGCCCGTGCAGGGCTTCAACGAATCGATCGACCTGCTGAGCTCCGGGCGTGTCGACGCGACGATCAACGATTCGCTGTCGTACCTCGATTTCCGCAAGCACAAGCCCGACGCGAAACTGAAGATCGCCGCGACCGATACGACCGGCGCCGGCGACGCGTCGGGCGTGCTGCTGCGCAAGGGCAGCCCCGAGCTGGTGGCCGCGATCGACAAGGCGCTCGCGGACATCAAGTCGGACGGCACCTACGCGAAGATCTCGCAGAAGTACTTCGGCCGCGACGTGTCGCAGCCGTGACGCGAGGCTGAACGATGCCGCCCTGGCTGCACCTGATGGCGGAATCGCTGCGGCCCCTGCTTTACGCGGGGCTCGTGTTCACGGTTCCGCTCACGCTCGCGTCGTTCGCGATCGGCCTGCTGCTCGCGTTCGGCGCGGCGCTCGCGCGGCTGTTCGGGCCGCGCTGGGCGCAGGCCGTCGTGCGTTTCTATATCTGGCTGTTTCGCGGCTCGCCGTTGCTCGTGCAACTGTTCGTGATCTTCTACGGGCTGCCGAGCGTCGGCATCGTGCTCGATCCGCTGACGGCCGCCGTGATCGGCTTCTCGCTGAACGTCGGCGCGTACAACGCCGAGGTGATCCGCGGCGTGATCGAATCGATCCCGAAGGGGCAGTGGGAAGCCGCGTACTCGATGGCGATGACGCGTGCCCAGGCGTTGCGCCGCGCGATCCTGCCGCAGGCCGCGCGCGTCGCGCTGCCCGCGCTGTCGAATTCGTTCATTTCGCTTGTGAAGGACACGTCGCTTGCGGCCGTGCTGACCGTGCCCGAGATCTTCCAGGCCGCGCAGCGCATCGCGGCCGTGACCTACGAGCCGCTGATCCTCTATACCGAAGCCGCGCTGATCTACCTGCTGTTCAGTTCGGTGCTTTCCACGCTGCAACATCGCCTCGAAATCCGTTTCGGCCGTCATGCGTTGTTCCAGGCGGAGTTGCGATGATCCGTCTCGAACGCATCGACAAATCGTTCGGCACGCATCGCGTGCTGAGCGCGATCGACCTCGCATTGCAGCCGGGCAGCGTGACCGCGCTGATCGGGCCGTCCGGCAGCGGCAAGAGCACGCTGCTGCGCTGCGTGAACCTGCTCGAAGTGCCCGAGGCGGGCGCGCTCACGGTGGGCGACGCGCGCATCGACTTTGCACCGGCGCGCCGGCCGTCGCGCGACGCCGTGTTCGCGGTGCGCCGGCAGACCGGCATGGTGTTCCAGAACTTCCAGTTGTTTCCGCACCTGAGCGTCGTGCAGAACGTGATGGAAGGGCTCGTGACCGTGCAGCGCTGGCCGCGCGAGCGCGCGCGCGAACGGGCGCTCGCGCTGCTCGACAAGGTCGGCATCGAGGACAAGGCCGACGCATGGCCCGCGACGCTGTCGGGCGGCCAGCAGCAGCGCGTGGCCATCGCGCGCGCACTCGCGCCGTCGCCGCAGGTGCTGCTGTGCGACGAGCCGACGTCGGCGCTCGATCCCGAGCTGTCCATCGAGGTGGTCGAGGTGCTGCGCCAGCTCGCACGCGAAGGCACGACGATGCTGATGGCCACGCACGACCTGCGCCTGGCCGCGTCGATCGCGCACGATGCAGTGTTTCTCGCCGATGGCCGCATCGTCGAGGCCGGTGCATCGCGCGACCTGTTCGGCCGGCCGCGCGACCCGCGCACCGCGAAGTTCATCGCGACGCTCGCGCAAGGCGCGCCGGCGTTCTGACGCGATATACGATTCCGGCGGTGCTCAGCCCTGCGCTTGCCCGTCGAGCACCGCTGCGACAATCGCCTCCGGCGCATCTTCCTGCACGAGATGGCCCGCGCGCGGCACCCGGATCAATTCGCCGTTCGCGATGCGATCGGCGAGCGCCTGCCCCTGTTCGAGCGGAATCCACGCATCGTCCTCGCCCCACACGATGCGCACCGGAAAGTCCGGCGGCGCATAACGAGCCTCCGCTTCCTCGATGTAGCGCTGGCGCATCTGCGCGATCTGGCGATAGAACGCGGATTGCCCGGCCGGCGTGAGCCACGGCGAACGGTAGATCGACAGCGCATCGTCGCTCAGTGGCCGTGCCACGGCATTGCCGATGTAGGCCGATACGAGCGCGTGATGCGCATACGCCGGCAATCCGGTGAACGCGGCCTCATGCTGCGCGACGTGGCGCACGAACGGCGAACCCTGCGGCGCGATCGCGACCGGGTTCACGAGTGTGAGGTCCGCGTACGGGATGCCGTCGAGGAAGTGCGCGCGCAGCACGGTCGCACCGCCGTAGTCATGCGCGAGCACACGCGGGCGCGCAATTTTCCATTCATCCAGCATCGCGCCGAACAGTACGTTCTGGCGGCCGAGCGACACATCCGCGTCCGGCATGTCGGACTGGCCATAGCCGAGCAGGTCGTAGAAGTACACGCGGTGACGCCGCGCGAGCCACGGCGCGATCCGGCGCCACACCTGCGATGAAAACGGCGTGCCATGAACGAGCACGAGCGGCGGGCCTTCGCCGAACGTTCCCCATGCAATCCGGTGGCCTTCGAACATGAAGCGGTTGGCGAGTTCGAGCATCGGCATCTCCGTGATAACCTGTTTTCGCTGTAAACAGGTTACTCCGGATGGCCCGGACATGAAACCGATAGGTGAAAATAAATGGTTACTCGATACGAGCCTGCGCGACACGCGCACGAATGGGGCGCGGCCGATTTCGTCGGCGGCCATCCGGCGCTCGACTTCCTGAACACGGTGGCCGATACGGGCAAGACCCGCGACGAGGACAAGCTCGTCGACTGGCCGGCCGTGCGCGCGTGGGCCGGGCAAGCGGGATTGCTGGCGCCGGCCGATCTGGCGCGGCTTCTGCGTCATGCGCGGCAGGACGGCCCGGACGAGCTGGTGGCGCTGCATCGTTTTCGCGAGGATGCATACGCCGCGATCGTGCACCTGACGGCCGGAGGCGGCGGTAGCGCCGGTGCGCGTGCGGCGGACCGGCTCGCCGTCGCGATCCGCGATGCGATCGGGCGCAGCGCGTTCGACGCGGTCGACGGCCGGTTCGCGTGGCGGCCCGACGCGCGCGCCGCGTCGCGCTGGATCGATGCGGCCGCGCTCGGTTTCGAGCATCTGCTGCGCAGCGACGATTTCGCGCGCGTGCGGCAGTGCGGCCGTTGTACGTGGTTCTTCGTCGATCGCGGCCGCGGCGTCGGGCGGCGCTGGTGCGACATGCGCACGTGCGGGAACCGCGCGAAGGTGGAGGCGTTCAGGGAACGGTGAAGCGCGCGCCGTTACGGTTGCCGCGCCGCGCGCGGCCGGCGCGCGAGCGTCATTGAGCGGCTTCGTGCGGCCGATGGTCCGGCCACAGCGTCGCGGCGACGAACAGCCCCGCCGCGAGGAACGGCGCGCCGATCGCGAACAGGATGGCCGTGAGGCCCCAGCGATCCCAGAAGCGGTCGACGACCGCGCGTTCGGGAGTGACGGGGTCGTACAGCACGTTGACCGCTTCGCCTTCGCGCAGGCCCGGATGCGACGCCGCCGCGCCCTGGGCGAACGTGATCTGGCGCCCGCTGTCGGTCGTGAACGCGACGATTGCCGAATACAGCGACGTGCGCGCCCGGGACGACCGCGCGTTTTTCGCGATATCGACGACATGGCCGGTCGAGTGCGCATAGTGGCGGACGATCTGCCACTGACGCAGGCCGGCCGCGCCGGCACCGGCGAGGAAACCCGTACCGATCGCGATCGGGATCAGCACGACCGCGATATCCCAGCGGCGCCGCGCCTGCTTGCGTGCGGCGCGGGCCGGCGGCGGGTCGGATGGTCGGCGGCGGCGCTCGCCGGCGATCAGCAGGCCGCCGATCGCGAACGACGCGATGGCGAGCAGCGTGGGCACCGCAACCGGAAACCAGCGTTGCGCGAAATCGTCGATCAGTGCGGGGCGGTCGGGATGGGCGGGGTCGAGCAGGATGTCGACGCTCTCGCCGATGTCGTACGCGGGGACGGTCGACGCGGTATTGCCGGCGATTTCGCGGCGCTGGCCGTCGTTCGCGAGGTAGGCGACGATCGGCCGGTACGCGCGCATCGCGTCGCTGTCCTGCACGATGCGCACGACCGTGCCCGGCGCGCGGACCAGATGACCGGTCGCGCGGCCGGTCGTGACCGCGAGTACGGCTGCGAGCACGAGCAGCACGACGCCGAGCGCCAGCGCGGCGAGCGCGTCCTTACCCGGCATGACCGGATCCGGCTGGTGCGTCGCGCGGCGGATTCGGGGGCGATCGGGTGAATGGCGTGTCCCGACGGACAGGCCGATATCGGCGCAACCAGGCCCTTTGAATGGTCGCGTCTCGTTCACATGCTTCCATGTATGACGTCCCATGTTCTCTCTGTGCCGGCGGGCAAACGACAGTACCTGCGCCGGTCGTGTGATATTTGTCGGACGATTCTAGCGGAAACGGTGCGGAAGGGGCGTGCGGATGTGCGCGCGCGAGGGAGCGCACCACGAACGTGGCGCGCGGAAATGAAAAAGGCCGGTCAGCTTTCGCTGACCGGCCTTTTGAAATCCTGGTGGGGCGTGAGTGACTCGAACACTCGACCTACGGATTAAGAGTCCGCTGCTCTACCAACTGAGCTAACGCCCCCAACAGAAAAAAGATTATGCACGGGTTTTTGGGGCATGGCAAGCCCCTCGTGCAAATTTCCTGAAAATATTTCGTCACGCCAACGGCAGCCGTCGCCGCGGTAACGAGCGGTCGCAGTTTGCGCGCTCCCGGTATGATGACGCCACACGCGTTGCGCGGCGGTCGCGCAACGTTTTCTGGACATTCGAAGATGGACGAAAACGCAGTCCGCGAATTGCTGGATCGCCTGCTGGCCCCGTGGGTCCGCTCGCTCGGTCTGGTCCCCGTGTCGATCGGCGACGACAGCGTCACGATGCGCCTGCCGTTTTCCGGCGAATTCCGCCATTCGGGCGGCGTGATCTGCGGCCAGGTGTTCACGGCGGCCGCCGACACTGCGATGGTGGTCGCGATCTCGGCTTCGCTCGGCGAGTTCCGGCCGATGACGACCGTGTCGCTGAACACGAACTTCATGCGCCCCGTGCGCAAGGGCGACGTGCTCGTCACCGCGCGCGTGCTGCGGATGGGCCGCAACCTCGTGTTCGGCGAAGTCGAGCTGTTCGACGAGGACGGCAAGATGGCCGTCCACGCGACGTCGACCTACGCGCTCGTCAGCTGAGCGGCGCGATGTTCGACCAGATCGTTTTTGCGGGCGGCGGCAATCGCTGCTGGTGGCAGGCCGGCTTCTGGGACGTCGCGCAGCCGGCCCTCGGGCTGCGCCCGCGCGTGATCACCGGCATCTCGGCCGGCGCGGCGACCGCGTGCATGCTGTATACGCGCGACGCCGCTTGGGTGATGCGTTATTACGAAGAGGCGCTGCGCCACAACCGGAAGAACGCGTACTGGGGCAACCTGTTCGGGCGCGAGCCCGTGTTTCCGCATTACCGCATCTACCGGCAGGCATTGCTCGACATCTACGGCGAGCCGTTCGCGAAGCTGGCCGAGGCGCCGGAGATCCGCATCGGCGTGTCGCACGTGCCGCGCTGGCTCGGTGCGCGCAGTGCGGTCGCTGCCGGCCTCGTCGCGTACAACATCGAGAAGTACGTGCGCAAGACGCTGCACCCGACGCTCGGGCGCGCGCTCGGCTTTCAGCCTGAATTCGTGCGGGCGCAGGCCTGCACGCAAGTCGACGAACTCGCCGACCTGATCCTGCAGTCGTCCTGCACGCCGCCGTTCACGCCGGTGCTGCGCCGCGGCGGCCGGCCCGTGCTCGACGGCGGAATGGTCGACAACGTGCCGGTCGACGCGCTCGACCCGTCGCCGGGCGACGTGCTGGTGCTCGTCACGCGGCTGTATCCGCGCCCGCAGATGTTCACGGTCGCGCACGGCGACCAGCGGCGGCTGTACGTACAGCCGTCGAGCAAGGTGCCGATTTCGAGCTGGGATTACACGAGCCCGTCGCAGATGCGGCATGCGTACGACCTCGGG
Organism: Burkholderia sp. DN3021; assembly: GCF_049805555.1. Lineage (NCBI taxonomy): Bacteria > Pseudomonadati > Pseudomonadota > Betaproteobacteria > Burkholderiales > Burkholderiaceae > Burkholderia > Burkholderia sp. DN3021. The sequence continues at coordinate 36,914 of NZ_JBNCAB010000045.1, forward strand.
CGGCGCGACGGCGAGCATTTCCTCACGCGCGTCGGTGCGATGACAGGCGGCCGCGTGGCCGCCTGATGGTGGGGAATGGAGCAGCGGGGCCGCGTGGGTGCGCAGCCCGCGCGATCAGCGCTTGCGGATCGGCGTCAGCGCTTCCGGATTGGCGACGCTCGACATGTCGCCGTCGTCGAACGCGAGGATGTTCCTGAACGCCGCGCTGAAATAGAGCTCGTAGCTCTCGCGCTCGACATAGCCGATGTGCGGCGTGCAGATCACGTTCTCCATCCGCAGCAGGCTGTAGCCCTGCAGGATCGGCTCGCTCTCGAACACGTCGATTGCGACCATCCCCGGACGGTTGTGCGACAGCGCGTTGACGAGCGCGTTTTCCTCAAGCAGCTCCGCGCGGCTCGTGTTGACGAGCAGCGACGTCGGCTTCATCCGCATCAGGTCTTCCTGCTTGACGATCCCGCGCGTGTCGTCGTGCATGCGCAGGTGCAGCGACAGCACGTCGCTCTGCTCGAACAGCGCCTCGCGGCTCTCGGCGGCCGTGTAGCCGTCGGCGCGCGCGGCCTCGAGCGAATGCTCGCGGCCCCAGATCAGCACGTTCATCCCGAACGCCTTACCGTAGCCGGCGACCAGCCGGCCGATCTTGCCGTAGCCCCAGATGCCGAGGGTCTGGCCGCGCAGCACCTGGCCAAGGCCGAAGTTCGGCGGCAGCGCCGACGTCTTCAGGCCCGACTGCTGCCATGCGCCCTGCTTCAGGTTCGCGACGTACTGCGGAATGCGGCGCTGGGCGGCCATCACCAGCGCCCAGGTCAGTTCGGCGGGCGCGACCGGCGAACCCGTGCCTTCGAGCACCGCGATGCCGCGGTCGGTACACGCTTCGAGGTCGATATGGCTCGAGACGCGGCCGGTCTGACTGATCATGCGCAGGTTCGGCAGCTTGGCGAGCAGTTGCGACGAAATCGGGGTCCGTTCACGAATCAGCACGAGCGCCTCGACTTCCGCCAGACGGCTTGCGAGCTGTCCCAGGCCGCGCACCGTATTGTTGAAGACCTTCACGTCGTGGTCGGCAAGCATCTCGAAGCAGTTCAGCTTGCGGACGGCGTCCTGGTAGTCGTCGAGGATGGCAATTTTCATGGTGAACGGGTGTCGCGCGTTGAAAGCGGCAGTGGCGGCGGCGCACGTCGCGCACCCGTCCCGCCCGGCCGGGGCCGACATGATGCTACGTCGGCCGCGTTCGTGGTGTCTTTTTAACAGGTTGTTACGCTCCGCCGCAATTGGCGGCAGCCACACCCGGCGCCGCTTGCGTGCGGTGCGCAAGGGTGCGCTGTTGTGTCGCATCAAATACGTCCTTCCTGATTCGGCCGCTTACTCGACGAGGTTCACCCAATTGTTGCTCCAATCAGAATAGTTGGATCAACTATCCGCAAATGGCGAGGATTTTTGACTATTTTTATCGTCAACCGGCACCTTGTTGAGCAACTCTGCATCATTTCCGCTGTCGTAGGAGAATTACGCATTTGCTTCATCTTTTTGAAGTTGTAATAGCGGCAGGAGTCGTTTATGGATCATTTGCAGTCGATGCGCGTGTTCGTCAAGGTTGCAGATCTCGGCAGTTTTGCGCGGGCCGCGAGTGCAATGGATATTTCCAACGCGGTCGCGACGCGTCACGTCGCCGATCTGGAAGGCCGGCTCGGCACGCGTTTGCTGAACCGCACCACGCGCAGCCTTTCCCTGACGGAGTCGGGCCAGGTCTATCTGGAGCGTGCTCGCCAGATCCTCGATGAGCTCGAGGATGTCGAGCAGATGGTCGTTGCGCGCAATCACGAGCCGGTCGGCACGCTGCGCATCGTCGCGCCGGTCGTGTTCGGCCTGCATAACCTCGCGCCCGTGTTGCAGACGTACACGGAGAATTTCCCGAAAGTGGTGCCGGATCTCACGCTGGTCGACCGGCAGGTCGATCTCGTCGAGGAAGGCTTCGATGTCGGCATTGTCGTCACGCGACAGATGCGCAGCGCGAGCATCGTCACGCGGCGGCTGACCACGGGCTGCATGACCGTGTGCGCGACGCCGAGCTATCTGGAGAAGCACGGCGTGCCGACCCATCCGGAGCAGCTCGTCGCGCACCCGAGCCTGAGCCTGCCGGCCGAATACTGGGGCGACGAGCGCGTGTTCACGGGGCCGGACGGCGAAGTGCGCGTGCGCCCGACCAACGTGATCGTCGCGAACAACACCGCGATGCTGCGCCAGTTCGCGCTGCTCGGGATGGGCGTCGCGATCCTGCCGAGCTACCTGATCGGCAGCGACATCGCGCGCGGCGCGCTGGTGCGGCTGCTGCCGGATTTCCGGCTGCCGCAGGTCGAAATCAACATCGCTTACCCGAGCCGGCGCCATTTGCCCGCGAAGGTGCGCACGTTCATCGACCACCTCGTCGAGTATTTCAGTCACTCGACCGATGCGACGATCGGCGAGCAGTGGGCAGCGCAGGGTGCGGCGCTCGCGCCGATCGGCGTCGAGACGCGCGCCGAGCAGCCCGAATCGGCCGACCCGAACCTGTCGCCGCGCCTGCCGCGTTCGACACGCACGCGCGTCGCGGTGCCGTCGCCGCTGTAACGGCGCGACGGCCGGGCGGCCTTTGCCGCCGGCACAAAGAAAAAACGCGGATCGAGCGATCGATCCGCGTTTTTTTTCGGCTGTCTGCCAGCGCCCGGTACGCCGGGGGAAGCCCCGGCGGCCCGCCGTTACGAGCCCGTCTTGCGCGCCGTCGTCTTGCGGGCGGCAGTCTTGGTCGCTGCGGTCTTGGTTGCGGTCTTGGCGGCGGTCTTGCGGGCCGGTGCCGGTTTCTCTTCGGCGCCTTCCGTCACGGTTTCGGCATCCTTCGTCGCCGATTTCGCCGTCTTCTTCGCGGCAGCGGCCTTCGGTTCCTTCTTCTCGAACTCGAAGCCGATCTTGCCGTCCGGCTGCTTCACGAGGAACGCCTTGAAGTTGCGGCCCGTGCGCGACGACTTGAAGTTCGGCAGCAGGTCCGTGCGGCCGTCGGCAAGCAGCTTGCCCATCTGCTCGCGCGTGATTTCCTGCTGCAGGATCACCTTGCCCGAGCGGAAGTCGCAGGTCTTCGGGTTCGCAACCGAGTGCTCGCACACGTAGCTCATCCCGTGCTCGAACACGCGGCCCTTGCACTTCGGGCACGCGCCGACCGGCTCCTGCGCGGAGAAGTCGGGCGCTTCGCCTTCCTCGCCGCCCTGGTCCTGGCCGAAATCGAACTCGAGCTTGTAGTTCTTCGTCTCGTCGTCGAAGGACAGCTTGAGGATCGCCGAGAACGGGCGGCCCATCTTGCTGCGGAACCCGGACAGCGGACCGATTTCCTTCTTCTGCAGCAGCTCCTCGACTTCGGGGATCTCGAACTGCCGGCTGCCCGGGATCTTCGAGATCGAGAACTCGCACTTCGTGCACGCGAAGCGGCGGTAATTTTCCTTCACCTGGCCGCCGCAGTTCGGGCACGGCGTCTCGAGCGTCGCGTAGTCGCCGGGAATCGTGTCGGAATCGTATTCCTTCGCGCGCTTGACGATCTGCTGCGTCATGCGGGCGATTTCCTGCATGAACGCGTCGCGCCCGAGGTTGCCGCGCTCCATCTGCGACAGCTTGTATTCCCATTCGCCGGTGAGCTCCGGCGCGGTCAGCTCCTTCACGCCGAGCCCGCGCAACAGCGTCATCAGCTGGAATGCCTTCGCGGTCGGGATCAGCTCGCGGCCTTCGCGCAACAGGTATTTCTCGCCGAGCAGGCCTTCGATGATCGCCGCTCGAGTGGCCGGCGTGCCGAGGCCCTTCGCGGCCATCGCCTCGCGCAGCTCGTCGTCCTCGACGAGCTTGCCCGCGCCTTCCATCGCGGACAGCAGTGTCGCTTCCGAGTAGCGTGCGGGCGGCTTCGTCACGAGCGCGACGGCGGCGATTTCGTCCGTCTTCACCTTCTCGTCCTTCTGCACCGGCACGAGGTTCGCGTCCGCGCCTTCGGCGTCGCGGCCGTACACCTGCAGCCAGCCCGGCTCGACGAGCACCTTGCCTTCGGTCTTGAAGTGATGGCCGGCGACTTCGGTGATCCGCGTCGTGACGCGGAATTCGGCCGCCGGGAAGAACACGGCGAGGAAGCGCTTCACGACCAGGTCGTACAGCTTCTGCTCCGGCTCGGACAGCGACTTCGGCGCCTGCAGCGTCGGGATGATTGCAAAGTGGTCGCTGATCTTCGAGTTGTCGAAGATCCGCTTGTTCGGCTTCACCCAGCCCTTGTCGAGCACCTGCTTCGCATGCGGCAGGTAGTTGTTGCTCTCCTTGAGCATCTCGAGCGTGGACTGGACCGTCGAAAGGTAGTCTTCCGGCAGCGCGCGCGCGTCGGTACGCGGGTAGGTCAGCACCTTGTGCTTTTCATACAGCGCCTGCGCGAGGCCAAGCGTGTTCTTCGCGGAGAAGCCGAAGCGGCCGTTCGCCTCGCGCTGCAGGCTCGTCAGGTCGAACAGCAGCGGCGACAGCTGTGTCGACGGCTTCGATTCCTCGGAGACCGTGCCGACCTGGTCGCGACATGCGGCGACGATCGTTTCGGCAGCCGGCAGGCTCCACAGGCGGGAGTCGCGCTTTTCCGGGTCGAATTCGTCGCGCTTGAATTTCGGGTCGTACCACTTGCCTTCATAGAAACCGCCCGCGCACGCGAATGCGGCCTTCACTTCCCAGTAGTCGCGCGGGATGAAGCGGCGGATTTTCTCTTCGCGTTCGACGACGATCGACAGCGTTGGCGTCTGAACGCGGCCGACTGTCGTCAGGAAGAAGCCGCCGCCCTTGCTGTTGAACGCGGTCATCGCGCGGGTGCCGTTGATCCCGACGAGCCAGTCGGCTTCCGAGCGGCAGCGTGCGGCGTCGGCGAGCGGCTGCATGTCCGTGTCGCTGCGCAGGTTCGCGAAACCGTCGCGGATCGCCTGCGGCGTCATCGACTGCAGCCACAGGCGCTGGACCGGCTGCTTCGCCTTCGCGTGCTGCGCGATCAGGCGGAAAATCAGTTCGCCCTCGCGCCCCGCGTCACATGCGTTGATCAGGCGGTCGACGTCCTTGCGCTTCATCAGCTTGGTGAGCACCTTGAGGCGCGACTCGCTTTTTGCGATCGGGTTCAGGTCGAAATGCGGGGGGATGACGGGCAGATGCGCGAAGCTCCATTTCCCGCGCTTGACCTCGTACTCTTCCGGGGCGGCGATTTCGAGCAAGTGGCCGACAGCGGACGAAAGGACGAATTCGTCGCTTTCATAGTATTCGTCATGCTTGGTAAAGCCGCCCAAAGCGCGCGCGATGTCGTTCGCGACAGAAGGCTTTTCCGCAATGATCAGTGCTTTGGACATGACAGGTGTGTGATGGTAGACCGGGTTCGCCGGTTGAGGGTCCCTTTTACGACCGCTTTATAGCACACGCCGGAGCGACGGCGGCTCGGCGTGCAAAAAGCGGCTCATCATAGAGGGGGGCTGCAACGGCGGCAAGCGCCCGGCGCGGCGGGCGCGCGCAAACGCGCGAAAAACCGTTGGGCTGGCACGCGAATTCAGGCTTCGACGTTCAGGACGTTGCGCAATTTCGGTGCGTGTGGCGCACCGGGTACCGCACTCAGGTCGGACAGCATTCGTTCGACGATCGCCGCGTGCGGCAGCACCGTGCCGAAGAAGCGTGCGGTGTTGGCATCCTCGATCAGGATCGTCGGGAAGTTCTCGACGTCGAGATCGTCGAGGCGGTCGGCATGCGTTTCGATGTCGATCCAGGCGAAGCAGGCGTCGGGATGCGCGTCGGCGAGCTGGTCGAAGGCCGTCCGGTAGTCGCGGCACGTGCCGCACCACTCGGCGCACAGGCAGGCGACAAGCAACGTGCCGGGATCGGCGAGGCGCTCGGCGATCCGATCCGCATCGGTGTCGAGATTCAGCGCGGGCATGGATTTCCTTGAGTATCGTCGGCGGCGCGGCCGCCCCTATTCGGGGAAATGTAGCACGCCGCGCGCGGGCGGGGTGGGCGCGGCGTCAAGCCGCGCGAAGCGTCCGCCGGGGAGGCTCGCGACGCGACCGGCCAGTTCGAGCGCGAGCAGCGCGCGGTGCAGCATGTCGTCGGACAGGCCGCTGTGCTCGGCGAGCCATTCGAATGTGACGGGGCCGTATCCCAGTGCGGCGAGCACGGCCTGTTCGAATGGGGTGCAGGGCGAAGGCGGCGGTGATGCTTCGATTCGGGCTGGCGCGGCGGCCGGACCGGCGGGGGGCGCTTCCATGATGGCGGCGCCGGCGCGCTGGCCGGAGGCTTCGGTTTCGCGAACCTCGTCGGGATTCGCGCCCCGAATTCCGGGGCGCGCCGCACTGGTCGTCGGTTCGCCCAGCCCGTATTCCTCGAGAATATCGAGCGGCGCCGCCGTGAGCTTCGCGCCGTCGCGGATCAGCGCGTGGCAGCCCTGCGCGAGCGGTGCGTGAATCGAGCCCGGCATCGCGAACACATCGCGCCCCAGTTCGTTCGCGAGCCGCGCGGTGATCAGCGAGCCGGAGCGCGGGGCGGCTTCGACGACGAGCGCGCCGATCGCCAGCGCCGCGATCAGCCGGTTGCGCTGCGGGAAATGCGCTGCGCGGGCCGGTGTGCCGAGCGGCCATTCCGACAGGATCGCACCGTGCGCGGCGATCTCGTGGGCGAGTGCGCGGTGCCGCGCCGGATAGACGAGATCGGCACCCGTCGCGATCACCGCGACCGTGCCCGACCGGCCGTCGAGCCCGCCGCGATGCGCGGCGCCGTCGATCCCGAGCGCGAGGCCCGACGCGATCGGGAGCCCCGCGTCGGACAGCGCGCGTGCGAAGTGCGTCGCATCGGCGAGCCCCTGCGGCGTCGCGTGGCGGCTGCCGACCACGGCGAGGCTGCGTGCGTGCAGCAGGTCGAGCCGGCCCTTTACATATAGCAGCGGCGGCGGGTCGTGCAGGTCGCGCAGCCGCGGCGGGTAGGCCGGATCGCTGAGCGTGACGAGCGCGTTGCCCGGCGCATCGAGCCATGCGAGCGCGGCGTCGGTGCGCGCATCGAGATCGTCGCGTTCGCTTGCGCGCACGGCCTGCGCGGCGGCGGGGCTGCTCACGGCGGCAATGGCCTGGTCGGACGCGCGCAGCAGCGCCGCCGGCGAGCCGAACGCGTCGAGCAGCGCCTGCAGTACGGCGGGTGCGAGGCCGGGCGCATGCCCGAGCTGCAGCCACGCGCGCAACGCGGAGGTGGTCAGCGCTTGAGGCGACATGAGGCTGCCCTCGAACGCGACGGCCAGCGGACCGCGTGGCGCCATGATAAAATTTTCATCATCCGAAATACTCGACAGGGCCGCGCGCGCAGGCGCCCGGCCAATTGCAGGAGGCGCGATCCGCGGCATTGATACGCCGCGCATCCGCCTCATCTTCATTGCATCGCGGCGGCGGCGCCAGCCGGCCGGATGGCCGATGCCGCACCCTGCTCTACCGAATACCGAACGCCATGGCTTTGCTCAACATTCTTCACTACCCCGACAAGCGGCTGCACAAGGTCGCCAAGCCCGTCGACAAGGTCGACGACCGAATCCGCAAGCTCGTCGCCGACATGGCCGAGACCATGTACGCGGCGCCCGGCATCGGCCTTGCGGCCACGCAGGTCGACGTGCACGAGCGCGTGATCGTGATCGACGTTTCCGAGGAAAAGAACGAGCTGCGCGCGTTCATCAACCCCGAGATCGTCTGGTCGAGCGACGTGAAGCAGATCTATGAAGAGGGCTGCCTGTCGGTGCCCGGCATCTACGACGAAGTCGAGCGTCCCGACCACGTGCGCGTGCGCGCGCTCAACGAGCAGGGCGAGGCCTTCGAGCTCGACTGCGAGGGCCTGCTCGCCGTATGCGTCCAGCACGAGATGGATCATCTGATGGGGCGCGTGTTCGTCGAATACCTGTCGCCGCTCAAGCAGACGCGCATCAAGACGAAGATGAAGAAACTCGAACGCGCGATGTGACGCGCGTTCATCCTGCCCGACCCCGAACGCTGTCATGACCCATACGTTGCGCGTGATTTTTGCCGGCACGCCGGAATTTGCCGCGGCTGCCCTCGCCGCGATCCACGAGGCTGGTTTTCCGGTGCCGCTCGTGCTCACCCAGCCCGATCGCCCGGCCGGCCGCGGGATGAAACTGCAGGCGAGCGCCGTGAAGCGCTACGCCGTCGAGCATGGCATGCCCGTCGCGCAGCCGCCGTCGCTGCGCCGCGCGGGCAAGTACCCCGCGGAGGCGGCCGACGCGCTCGAGCTGCTGCGCACGACGCCGCACGACGTGATGGTGGTCGCCGCGTACGGCCTGCTGCTGCCGCAGGAGGTGCTCGACATTCCGCGCAGCGGTTGCATCAACATCCATGCGTCGCTGCTGCCGCGCTGGCGCGGCGCCGCGCCGATCCACCGCGCGATCGAGGCCGGCGACGCCGAGACGGGCGTCACGCTGATGCAGATGGACGTCGGCCTCGACACCGGCGCGATGATCGAAGAGGCGCGCATCGCGATCGCACCCGACGACACGACCGCGACGCTGCACGACCGGCTGGCCGCCGACGGCGCGCGGCTGATCGTCGACGCGCTCGTGCGGCTCGAGCGCGACGGTACGCTGCCGGCGACGCCGCAGCCGGCCGACGGCGTGACCTATGCGGAAAAGATCGGCAAGCACGAAGCGGCGCTCGACTGGCGCAAGCCTGCCGACGTGCTCGCGCGCCAGGTGCGTGCGTTCGATCCGTTCCCCGGCGGCGTCGCGACGCTCGACGGCGCGGCAATCAAGCTGTGGGCTGCCGAGCCGGTGGCGGCGCGCGGCGACGCAGCGCCGGGCATGATCGTCGAAGCCGCGCCGGAAGGCGTGGTCGTCGCGTGCGGCAGTGGCGCGCTGCGCGTCACGCAGTTGCAGAAGCCGGGCGGCAAGCGGCTGCCCGCGCGCGAATTCCTCGCCGGCTCGCCGCTCGCCGCGGGGCAGCGTTTCGCGCTGCCTGACGTTGCCTAACGTGACCTGACCGCCATTCGACACGGCCTGCCGGCCCTGCGCAATCGGCCGAACGGTCGAGTCGCGCAGCGCGGCAGGCGCGCGTAGAATTTCCCTGCGCTCTCCGGTTTCGAGGTTTTCATGTTCGGCATCACCCATTTCGGCTTCTTCGTGCTGGCAGTTTTCTTGCTGAACGTCACGCCCGGCCCCGACACGGCCTACATCGTCGGCCGCAGCGTCGCGCAGGGCCGCGGCGCGGGGCTGATGTCGGCGCTCGGCATTTCGGCCGGCTGCTGCGTTCACGCACTCGCGTGCGCATTCGGCCTCACGGCGCTGCTTGCGGCGTCGGCTGCCGCGTTCACGGTGATCAAGCTGGTCGGCGCCGCGTACCTGATCTATCTCGGCGTGCGGATGATCGTCGCGAAGCAGGCCGCCGCGCCGTCGGGCGCCGAGGCCGCCACGGCAGCAAAGCCGCTGCGCCAGCTGTTCATGCAGGGCTTCTGGACCAACGTGTTGAACCCGAAGGTCGTGCTGTTCTTCGTGTCGTTCTTCCCGCAGTTCGTGTCGGCCGACAGCCCGCACAAGGCATTGGCGTTCCTGACCCTCGGCGCGGTGTTCGTCGCGATGAGCACGGTCTGGACCAGCCTGGTCGCATGGGTCGCGGGCAGCGTCACGCAGCGCTTTTCCGACAAGCCGGGCGTCAGGAAGTGGCTCGACCGCACGGTCGGCAGCGCTTTCGTCGGCCTCGGCCTGCGTCTTGCAACATCGCAACGCTGAGATTGAATTTTTCCGGCAAGACCTTATCTAACAAATCGCTTACAATTTTCCGTCGCGCCCTGTGATGCGCGGCGGGTTCCCTGACGGATAAGGAGTGGGTATGTTCAATTGGGTCAAAACGGCGATGCTGATGGCCGCGATCACGGCCCTGTTCATCGTGATCGGCGGAATGATCGGCGGCTCGCGCGGCATGACGATCGCGCTGCTGTTCGCGCTCGGCATGAATTTCTTCTCGTACTGGTTCTCCGACAAGATGGTGCTGCGCATGTACAACGCGCAGGAAGTCGACGAGAACACGGCGCCGCAGTTCTACCGGATGGTGCGCGAGCTGGCCACGCGCGCGAACCTGCCGATGCCGCGCGTCTACCTGATCAACGAGGATGCGCCGAACGCGTTCGCGACGGGCCGCAACCCCGAGCACGCGGCGGTCGCCGCGACGACAGGCATCCTGCGCGTGCTGTCGGAGCGCGAAATGCGCGGGGTGATGGCGCACGAGCTCGCGCACGTGAAGCACCGCGACATCCTGATCTCGACGATCACCGCGACGATGGCGGGCGCGATCTCGGCGCTTGCGAACTTCGCGATGTTCTTCGGCGGGCGCGACGAGAACGGCCGGCCGGCCAACCCGATCGCGGGTATTGCGGTCGCGCTGCTCGCGCCGATCGCCGGCGCGCTGATCCAGATGGCGATTTCGCGGGCACGCGAGTTCGAGGCCGACCGCGGCGGCGCGCAGATTTCCGGCGATCCGCAGTCGCTCGCGACCGCGCTCGACAAGATCCATCGCTATGCGGCCGGCATCCCGTTCCAGGCGGCCGAAGCGCATCCGGCCACCGCGCAGATGATGATCATGAACCCGCTGCACGGCGGCGGCCTGCAGAACCTGTTCTCGACGCACCCGGCCACCGAGGAACGCATTGCGCGCCTGATGGAGATGGCGCGTACCGGCCGCTTCGATTAAACCTCGGCGCACCGCGCGGCCGTTGCCGCGCGGCGTCCGCCTCGCCACCCCGCACGCTTCGCGCTGCGGGGTGTTTCATTTGTGCGCGCCCTAAAGGGGCCAAAGGGGCCGCATGGTCGCACGCTACAATGCGCGGTTTGGGATCGCAGGGCCGCGCGGCCGCCGCAATCCCGCCGTTTGCCGCATTTGTTAGCTGCGCTTGTTTGCCGATTCCGCTCCGATGACACGAACCCGTTCTCCCGCTCCGTCTTCTTCCGGCCGCCCGGCGCGCCTGTCCGCGCCGCATCTTGCGCCCGATTCGCTCGGCTTCGCACTCGACGCGGCCGCGCAGGCGGTCGATGCGGTACGGCGCGGCACTGCGCTGCCGGCAGCGCTCTCGGCGGTATTCGCGCAGATGGCGTCCGGTGCGCAGGCGCTCGCGCGCGGCGCGACGCAGGACGTCGCGTACCGGACGATGCGTCGCCTCGGCAGCGTGGACTGGCTGATCGGCCGGCTCGTCAGCAAGGCGCCGCCCGCGCACGTGAACGCGGTGCTCGCCGGTGCGCTCGCGCTGCTGCTCGATCCGGCGGACGATGCCGCATACTCGGCGTTCACGGTGGTTGACCAGGCCGTGACCGTGATCGGCGCGCGCCGCGAATACGCATTCGCGAAGGGGTTGGTCAACGCGGTGCTGCGTCGGTTCCTGCGCGAGCGCGACGTGCTCGTCGCGGCGATGCAGGACGACGCCGTTGCGCGCTGGAATTACCGCGCATGGTGGGTCGATGCGGTGAAGCGCGCATGGCCCGACGCATGGCAGGCGATCCTCGCGGCCGGCGAGCGCCAGGGGCCGCTGACGCTGCGCGTGAATGCCCGTCGCGCGAGCGTCGACGCGTATCTCGACACGCTGCGCGCGAGCGGCATCGACGCGACTGCGATCGGCCGGCATGCGGTGCGGCTCGCATCGGCGCTGCCGGTCGAGCGCATTCCGGGATTCGCCGACGGCGTGGTGTCGGTGCAGGACGCTGGCGCGCAGCTCGCGGCCGAATGGCTCGGTGCGCGCGACGGCATGCGCGTACTCGACGCATGCGCGGCGCCCGGCGGCAAGACCGGCCATATTCTCGAGCTGGCCAACGCGGAAGTCGTCGCGCTCGAAAGCGACGCGACGCGCGCGGCGCGCATCGGCGAGAACCTCGTGCGCCTGTCGCTCGCAGCGGACGTGCGTGTCGGCGATGCGGGTGCGCCCGGCGCGTGGTACGACGGGCGCCCGTTCGACCGCATCCTGGCCGATGTGCCGTGCTCGGCATCGGGCATCGTGCGGCGGCATCCCGACATTCGCTGGCTGCGCCGCGAGGCCGACATCCCGGCGCTCGTCGCGGAACAGCGCCGCATCCTGTCGGCGCTGTGGCCGCTCGTGAAGCCGGGCGGCGAACTGCTTTACGTGACCTGCTCGATCTTCCCCGAAGAAGGCGAGTTGCAGGCCCGCTGGTTTGAAGCGGTCTGTGAAGATGCGGTACGATTGGACGCCCCCGGCCAGCTGCTGCCGGGCGGAGTGCAGGGAGGGGCTGCCGCCGGCGCACTCGACCAGAACACCGATCACGACGGATTTTTCTACGCGCGGTTTCAGAAACGGTGACGATCAAACACCTTTTTCCACTTCGGCTCGCGGCCGTCCTGATGGTCGCGTTGACGCTGTGCCTGGCCGTCGTCCGGCCGGCGCATGCCCAGTCGATCGCCGTGCAGCGCGCGTCGCTCCAGGCCGACGGAAGCGGCTGGAGCCTCGATGCCCGCTTCGATTTCGAGCTGAATCCGAACCTCGAGGATGCCGTCAACAAGGGCATCCCGCTTTACTTCACGACCGACTTCGAGCTGAGCCGCGCGCGCTGGTACTGGTTCGACGAGCAGCCGGTGTCGGTGACGCAGACGATCCGCCTGTCGTTCCAGCCGCTCACGCGCGAATACCGCGTGTCGACGGGCGGCCTGCAGCTCGGCTTCCCGTCGCTGAAGGATGCGCTCGCGGTCGTCAGGCACATCACGTCGTGGCACGTGATCGACCGCAACCAGGTGCGCGTGGGGGAAACCTACATGGCGTCGGTGCGGATGCAGCTCGATACGGCGCTGATGCCGAAGCCGTTCCAGGTCGACGCCGTGAACAATCGCGACTGGACGCTCGGGTCGGACTGGAAGCGCTTCAACTTCACGGTGACCGAACGTGCTAAATAAAGTGCGCCGCGCGGCCAGCGGGAAGAGCCTCCTTGTTCGCGTGATCGTCTCGACCGTCGCGTTCACCGCGCTGCTGCTGCTCGTGCTGCTCGCGGCCGCGAGCGCGAATACCGAATTCTTCGATCGCTACTACTCGTGGCTGTACGCGACCAACATCGTCGTCGCGCTGGTGTTCCTGCTCGTGGTGCTCGGGCTGATCGGGATGATCGTCGTGCGCCTGAGGAAGGGCAAGTTCGGCACGCGGCTGCTCGCGAAGCTCGCGGTGTTCTTCGCGCTCGTCGGCGTGGTGCCGGGCGGGATCATCTACATCGTGTCGTACCAGTTCGTGTCGCGCAGCATCGAGTCGTGGTTCGACGTGAACGTCGAGACGGCGCTGACGGCCGGCCTGAACCTCGGCCGCGGGATGCTCGATGCGTCGCTGTCCGATCTGCAGACGAAGGCGCGACTGATGTCCGACCAGCTCGCGAGCGTCGACGCGAACACGAACGGCACGACACTCACGCTGCTGCGGCTGCGCGACCAGTTCGGCGTGCAGGACGCGACGATTGTCGAGCCGAGCCGCGGCGGCTCGGGCGCGGCGCCCGACCTGCACATCGTCGCGCAGGCGTCGGGCAATTTCGCGGCGCTGATTCCGGACGACCTGCCGACGCCGCTGATGCTGAGCCAGGCGCGCGAACACGGCGCGTACGCGGCGATCGAAGGCGAAGTCGATGGCGATCCGCGCGCGCACGGCGCGAAGGGTGCGCTGCGGCTGCGCGTCGTGCGGCCGATTCCCGATGCGACGACGTCGCTGCTGCAGCCGGCCGAACGCTTCCTGCAGCTCACGCAGCCGGTGCCGCCGACGCTCGCGCACAACGCGGACGCCGTGCAGCGCGCGTACCGCGAGTATCAGGAAAAGGCGCTCGGCCGCACGGGCCTGCGCAAGATGTACATCGGCACGCTGACGCTCGCGCTGTTCCTCGCGACCTTCATCGCGATGATGCTCGCGCTCGCACTCGGCCAGCAGCTCGCGCGGCCGCTGTTCCTGCTCGCGCAGGGCACCAAGGAGATCACGGAAGGCGACTATACGCCGAAGCGCGAGATCAAGACGCGCGACGAGCTCGGCTTCCTCACGCAGTCGTTCAACGCGATGACGCGCCAGTTGTCCGAGGCGCGTCTCGCGGTCGAGAAGAACCGCATCGCGCTCGAGCATTCGAAGACGTATCTCGAGAGCATCCTCGCGAACCTGACGGCCGGCGTGTTCGTGCTCGACCGCCAGTTCCGGCTGACGACGGCCAACCGCGGCGCCGAGCGGATCTTCCGGCAGCCGTTCAACGCGCTGATCGGCACGACGCTCGACCAGATCGGCGTTGCGGCGGGATTCGGCGCAATGGTGCGCAAGGCATTCGCCGATCGCGAGGCGGCATCCGACGGCGGCAGCGGCGATCGAGGCCACTGGCAGCAGCAGTTCGCGATCGAGATGCCGGGCGAAACCGAACCGCTGACACTGCTCGTGCGCGGCGCGCGCCTCGTGTCGACGGTCGAGGGGCAGGCCGACGATCCGCAGACGTCCGGTTACGTGGTGGTATTCGACGACATTTCCGACGTGATTTCCGCGCAGCGCTCGGTTGCGTGGGGCGAGGTCGCGCGGCGGCTCGCGCACGAGATCAAGAATCCGCTGACGCCGATCCAGTTGTCGGCCGAGCGGCTGCAGATGAAGCTGTCCGACAAGCTCGCGCCGTCCGACGCGGATGTGCTCAAGCGCGGCGCGACGATGATCGTCAACCAGGTGGCCGCGATGAAGCGGATGGTCGACGATTTCCGCGAATACGCGCGCACGCCGCCGGCGGTGCTCGCGAACCTGCAGTTGAACGAACTGGCGAGCGAGGTGCTCGGGCTGTACGGCGTCGGCGAAGGCAAGAGCCCGATCGTCGCCGAGCTCGCGCCATCGCTGCCGGTGATTCGCGGCGACGCGACGCAATTGCGCCAGGTGATACACAACCTGCTGCAGAATGCGCAGGATTCGGTCGCGGAAGCCGAGCATCCGCGTGTGTTGATCGAAACCAAGACAGTAGAATATGGCGATCCCGACGCCGAGGGCAAAACGCGCGTCGCGGTACGTCTTACCGTGTCCGACAACGGGCCCGGTTTTCCGGCACGCATCCTGACCCGCGCGTTCGAGCCTTACGTGACGACGAAGGCGAAGGGCACGGGGCTCGGGCTGGCCACGGTCAAGAAGATCGTCGACGAGCACGGTGCGCGGATCGATCTGCGCAATCGCATGCACGGCGAGACCGTCGAGGGTGCGCAGGTGTCGATCCTGTTCCTGCAGATGGCGAGCGATGCGCCAGGCGCCGAACCGGGCGTGCAGGGCGGGACGACCCCCGCTAAGACAAAAGCAAGTGAGCAGACAAGGGCAGCGTAAATGGCAACCATCCTGGTGGTAGATGATGAAATGGGCATCCGGGAATTGCTCTCGGAGATCCTCAGCGATGAAGGACATGTCGTCGAGGCAGCGGAGAACGCGCAGGCCGCGCGGGAATACCGGCTGAATCAGGCGCCCGATCTCGTGCTGCTCGATATCTGGATGCCCGATACCGACGGCGTCACGTTGCTCAAGGAATGGGCGGCGCAGGGGCTGCTGACGATGCCCGTGATCATGATGTCCGGGCACGCGACGATCGACACGGCCGTCGAGGCGACGAAGATCGGCGCGCTCGATTTCCTCGAGAAGCCGATCGCGCTGCAGAAGCTGCTGAAGTCCGTCGAGCACGGTCTCGCACGCGGCGCGGCGCCGGTGTCCGCCAACGCGGCGGCGAAGGGCGGCGCCGGACAGGCAGCGGGGCCCGCGGCGGTTGCATCCGCGGCTGCGCTGCCGACGCTCGGCGACGACATGGCGGCGGCGCTCGGCCTCGCGGGGCAGACGGCCGCGATCCCGTTCGACATCCCGTTGCGCGAAGCGCGCGATGCGTTCGAGCGCGCGTACTTCGAATATCACCTCGCGCGCGAGAACGGCAGCATGACGCGCGTCGCGGAGAAGACGGGCCTCGAGCGCACGCACCTGTATCGCAAGCTCAAGCAGCTCGGCGTCGAGTTGGGCAAGAAGCCGTCCGAAGGCGCGGCATAAATTTTTTTGCGAAAACGCTTGAGCAGGTGGGGAAAGCTCGATATACTTTCATTCTTCGTTGGCCCGGTAGCTCAGTTGGTAGAGCAGCGGATTGAAAATCCGCGTGTCGATGGTTCGATTCCGTCCCAGGCCACCAGCAGTTCCAACCCCAAGAATCGGAAGGTTCTTGGGGTTTTTCGTTTGTGGTGGGCATCGCGTGCGCGGCAGCATTCGCGCAGGCATGATAAAATCCGTTCCCGCTCAATGACTTAGCGCATCGCTACATGCGCACGGCAGGCTGCCGGTGATGCGCCGCCGTGACGCGCGGCAACGATGCCGCGCGATGGGCGGTATAAGCGCTCCGCCGCGTTCGCGGCCGATCGCGCTGCCTATACTGGTCGAGCCGGCGCAGGCCGGTACGCGTCGGGCCGCCCGGCGGCAGCCGGCCCCGGGGCGCAGCGCGACGCGAGCCTACACATTCACGGAGTATCACGGTGATTCGGACAGACGCTAAAGACGGCGCGCTCGTGTTGTTTTCCGGCGGGCAGGACTCGGCCACGTGCGTGGCGTGGGCCCTCGAACGCTACCAGACGGTCGAGACCCTCGGCTTCGATTACGGCCAGCGTCATCGTGTCGAGCTCGAATGCCGCGAAGGCGTGCGCGAAGCGCTGAAGCGCGACTTTTCCGCGTGGACGGACCGGCTCGGCGACGATCACATGATCGACCTGTCGGTGCTCGGCGCGATCAGCGATACCGCGATGACGCGCACGATCGAGATCGAGACGACGGCGAACGGCCTGCCGAACACGTTCGTGCCGGGCCGCAACCTGCTGTTCATGACGATCGCCGCGGCGATCGCGTATCGCCGCGGGCTGCGCGTGCTGGTCGGCGGGATGTGCGAGACCGATTTTTCGGGCTACCCCGACTGCCGCGACGATACGATGAAGGCGCTGCAGGTCGCGCTGAATCTCGGGATGGACACGCGCATCGTGCTCGAGACGCCGCTGATGTGGCTCGACAAGGCGCAGACGTGGCAGCTCGCCGAACAGCTCGGCGGCGAAGCGCTCGTCGAACTGATCCGCGTCGAGACGCACACGTGCTACGTGGGCGAGCGCGCGGAACTGCACGACTGGGGCTTCGGCTGCGGCGAGTGCCCGGCCTGCAAGCTGCGCAAGCGCGGCTACGAGGCCTACCTGAAGGGCGAGCGGGTGACCGAAGCGCCGCTGTGACGCGGCTGCGCCGGCAGCGCTTGATGAATAACGGATTCTGATCGACAACGAGCGGCGCGAGCCGGACGACGGACGATGACTTACGCGGTCAAGGAAATTTTCTACACGTTGCAGGGCGAGGGCGCGAACGCGGGCCGGCCGGCCGTGTTCTGCCGGTTCGCCGGCTGCAACCTGTGGTCGGGCCGCGAAGAGGATCGCGAAGAGGCCGTGTGCCGCTTCTGCGATACGGACTTCGTCGGCACCGACGGCGAGAACGGCGGCAAGTTCAAGGACGCCGAAGCGCTCGTCGCGACGATCGCCGGCCTGTGGCCGGACGGCGAAGCGCACCGCTTCGTCGTCTGCACGGGCGGCGAGCCGATGCTGCAGCTCGACCAGCCGCTCGTCGACGCGCTGCACGCGGCCGGCTTCGAGATCGCGATCGAGACCAACGGCTCGCTGCCGGTGCTCGAATCGATCGACTGGATCTGCGTGAGCCCGAAGGCCGACGCGCCGCTCGTCGTCACGAAGGGCAACGAACTGAAGGTCGTGATCCCGCAGGACAACCAGCGGCTGGCCGATTATGCGAAGCTCGACTTCGAGTATTTCCTCGTCCAGCCGATGGACGGCCCGTCGCGCGACCTCAATACGAAGCTCGCGATCGACTGGTGCAAGCGTCATCCGCAGTGGCGCCTGTCGATGCAGACCCACAAATATCTGAACATTCCCTGAGCCACGGCTTTTGACATCGTGCTGATTACCCGAAAACTCGAATTCGACGCGGGCCACCGCATTCCCGATCACCGCAGCCAATGCAGGAACCTGCACGGCCATCGCTACGTGCTCGAAATCACGTTGCGCGGCGATCTCGTCGATACCGAGGGCGCTCCCGACCGCGGCATGGTGATGGATTTCGCCGACGTGAAGGCGCTCGCGATGGAGCACCTCGTCAGCAAGTGGGACCATGCATTCCTGGTCTATGCGCGCGACGACGTCGTGCGCTCGTTCCTCGAACAGATGGCCGACCACAAGACTGTCGTGATCGACCGGATCCCGACCGTCGAGAACCTCGCGGCGATCGCGTTCGACCTCCTCGCGAACGTGTACGACGCGCACTACGGCGTGAACCTGCGCCTCGAGCGCGTGCGCCTGTACGAAACGCCGAACTGCTGGGCCGACGTCGAGCGCCAGCCCGGCCGCTGATCCTGCCTTCCCGGCAGCCCCGCCGGCCGGCGCGGGCTGCCCGTCACCGTGCCCTGCGGCCTCGTCCCGCGCCGGCGCTGCTCCCCGTCCGTTCCCACATTCCGCGTAACGCCGCGCTATGATCGTTGCGTGGCACTCGTAAAACGCACCCGTGCGCGGTCGTGCGGCCCGCGCTGTCAGATCGGCTGTTCACGGCCGACTAATGTTGAAGGGCGCGGTCTGGCGCCGCCGCGCTGTGCTGTCCGGCGTGTTGCGCCCCGCTTCGCCCGATGCTTGTCCCGTTCGATTGCCGTTCCGTCCAGGAGGCCGTATCGATGAGCACGCTCACCAATTCCCTCAAACAACGCCTGCGCGACGGCGACGAGCCGCTGTATGGCCTGTGGCTGTCGCTCGGCAGCGACTCGGCCGCGGAAGCGCTCGCGCACGCCGGCTACGACTGGCTCTGCATCGACATGGAGCACGCGCCGAACGACAGCCGCGACGTCGTGTCGCAGTTGCGCGCGATCGCCGCCGCGCACCTGCCGAGCGAACCCGTCGTGCGCGTGCCGGCGCGCGAGCCGTGGCTCGTGAAGCGCGCGCTCGACGCCGGCGCGCGCACGCTGATGTTTCCGTGCATCGAGACGCCCGACGACGCCGCGCACGCGGTGCGGCTCACGCGCTTCCCGTCGCCGGAATCGCCTGACGGGCTGCGCGGCGTCGCGGGCATGGTGCGCGCGGCGGCGTTCGGCATGCGCCGCGATTACGTGCAGACGGCGAACGCGCAGGTCGCGGTGATCGTGCAGATCGAATCGGCGCGCGGCGTCGACGAAGTCGAGCGGATCGCGGCGACGCCCGGTGTCGACTGCCTGTTCATCGGCCCGGCCGATCTCGCGGCGAGCCTCGGGCATCTCGGCGACATCCGCCACCCGGACGTCGAAACCGCGATGGCGCGCGTGCTCGCGGCCGGCAAGCAGGCCGGCGTCGCGGTCGGCATTTTCGCGGGCGACACGGCGGGCGCGCGGCAGTACCGCGACGCCGGCTACCGGATGATCACGCTGTCGGCCGACGTGAGCTGGCTGCTGCGTGCGACGCGGCAAGCGCTGCAGGAGGTACGGTCATGAACGGCGGCGACGGCGCGTCTTGCGGGCGCGCGCAGGGTGCGGCCGGTGCGCGCGGGCGGTTCGGCGCGATGCTCGGCCTGTGGGCCGTGTGTGTCGCGGCGGCCGCGCAGGGTGCGCCGCAAGCGAAGCCCGATCCGTCGCGCGAGACGCAATCGGCGGTCGCCGACTACAACGCCGGCGACTATCGCGCGGCGCTGGTGCAGTTCCACGACGCGGCCGAGCGCGGCGACCGTCTCGCGCAGTTCAACTACGCGATGATGCTGCTGACGGGCGAAGGCGTGACGGCGAACGTCGACGAAGGGTTGCGCTGGCTGAAGCGCGCGGCCGACGCGAACATGTCGCATGCGCAGTACGTGTACGGCCGGATGTTCGACGACGGCGAGTTCGTCGCGCGCAATCCGGCCGAAGCGCATCGCTGGTTCCTGCGGGCGGCGAAGCAGGGGCACGTGCAGGCCGAGCTGTCGCTCGCGAACCAGTTCCTCGACGGGCGCGGCACGCCGCGCGACAACCGGCAGGCGTTCGCGTGGTACAAGCAGGCCGCCGATGCGGGCGAGCCGACCGCGCAGTACGTGACCGCGTCGTTCTACGAGCGCGGCGGCGACGGCGTTGCGCAGAACCTGAACATCGCGCGGGCCTATTACGCGGCGGCTGCCGCGCAGGGCGACGAGACCGCCGGATTGAAATTCAAGGAGCTGAGCGCGCGGCTGAAGGCGCAGGGGCCGGCGTCGGGCGTCGGTGCTGAGCCGGGGAGCCCGCGCGCGGCACCGCAGTGAGCGGCCGACGCGCCGCGTTGCCGCGTTCGAAACGCACGATAAAAAAACGGCGCCGGGGCGCCGTTCTTCTTTGCCGCGTGGTCAGCTCTTCATCAGCCGCCGCTGTCGCCCGACGCTCATGATCATCCCGATCGCGATGCCGAGCGTCGCGAGCGCGGTGCCGCCGTAGCTCATGAACGGCAACGGCACGCCGACGACCGGCAGCACGCCGCTCACCATCCCGATGTTGACGAACGCATAGACGAAGAACGCGAGCGTGAGCGAGCCCGCGAGCAGGCGGCCGAACAGCGTCGCGCCCTGCGCCGCGATATAGAGCCCGCGCGCGATCAGCGCCATATACAGCGTCAGCAGCACGATCCCGCCGACCAGCCCCCATTCCTCCGAGAACACCGCGAAGATGAAGTCGGTGTGCTTCTCCGGAATGAATTCGAGGTGCGCCTGCGTGCCTTTCAGGTAGCCCTTGCCGAGCGCGCCGCCCGAGCCGATCGCGATCACGGCCTGGATCGTGTGAAAGCCCTTGCCGAGCGGGTCGGAGGTCGGGTCGAGCAGCGTGCACACGCGGTGCTTCTGGTAGTCGTGCATCAGCGGCCACTGCACTTCGGGCTGGCAGATGCGATCCTCGAACACGGCGATCGACCCGACCGCGATCACGCCCGCGACGAGCACCGGCACGATCAGCTTGAACGACAGGCCGGCGAGGTAGATCACGAAGAAGCCGGCCGCGAACACGAGCAGGCCCGTGCCGAGGTCGGGCTGCTTCGCGATCAGTCCGACCGGCACCATCAGGATCCCGAACGCGGCGAGGAAGTCGTACCAGCGCAGCCCGCCTTCGCGGCGCTGGTAGTACCACGCGAGCATCAGCGGCGTCGCGATCTTGAGGATCTCCGACGGCTGGATCACGACGCCGACGTTCAGCCAGCGCTTCGCGCCCTTCTTCGTCATCCCGAACAGCGCGACCGCGATCAGCAGCGCGACCCCGAACGTATAGAGCGGGACCGCGAAGCGCATCAGCGTGGTCGGCGGGATGTTGGCGATCACCCACATCAGCACGAACGTCAGCAGGATGTTGCGCAACTGGTCCTCGACGCGGCCCGGCATGTCGATCGCCGCGCTGTACAGCGTGACGATGCCGACGCACAGCAGCAGGAACACGATGAGGGCGAGCGGGCGGTCGAAGCCCGCGAACATCTGCTTGATCTTGTCGAGCCAGGCGCGCTTGTCGAATTGCATGCCTTTCTCCGTTAATGAGCGGCGCCGGTGTCCGCCGCTTTCGCGGGGGCCGTCGCGCGGTGGTTGTCGTCCCGCGGCGTGGCGACGAGCGGCTGCGCATCGCTGGCGGGCCGGCGCGGCCGGTGCGGGCGCCGGATCGGCGGCAGGCTCGCGGCCATCGGC